>CAZYQJ010000046.1:6700-15870 GCA_964649925.1 uncultured Litorilinea sp. | reverse complement strand
CGAGAATGTACCCCGCTGGCTCAAGATGAGTAAGGAGCGGCATGGGTGGATCACCGCTGAATACGCCATGCTGCCGCGCAGCACGCAGCAGCGTAATGTGCGTGAAACGCTCACCCCGAAGGGACGCACGCAGGAGATCAAGCGGTTGATCGCGCGCAGCCTGCGCAGCGCCGTGGACCTGACCAAACTGGGCGAACGGCAGATCATCGTGGATTGTGACGTGATTCAGGCGGATGGCGGGACGCGCACTGCGTCTATCACCGGCGGCTATGTGGCGTTGGCGCTAGCCCTGATGCGCCTGGAGAAACGCCGCGCCATCAGCCCCGGCGTGCTTAAGCAAGGCGTGGCCGCGGTCAGCGTGGGGTTGATCGGCGGCAAGGCTGTGCTTGATCTGGACTATGAAATGGACCTGGCCGCCGATGTGGACATGAACGTGGTCATGACTGCCGATGGCCGCTTTGTGGAGGTGCAAGGCACTGCCGAAGGCGAACCGTTTAGCCGCGGCGCGCTCAACGCCATGCTGCTCTTGGCGGAAATGGGCATCCAGCGATTGTTGAAGGCACAGTCCGCGGCGTTGGCATCCGCGCGCATTTAGCTCAGGCCGCTTCTGGTTCCTCTGCCACTTCACCCTTGGATGCGTAGTAGGCGCGGCACTCCTGTTCGCGCCCGCGCACGACCCGCTTGCCCTGGAGCGCGCCAAAGCGCGAGGTGATCACCGTCCACTGGCCGTCACCCTGGTAGTCGTCGCGGTAGATGACGACCCAGTCGCGGGTTGTGCCCATTTCATGGGCGCGGGCCGTATTGGAATAGAGCGCCGTATATTGGGTGTCGCCGCGAGAGGTGTGCAGGACCGGCAGCCACGTCTGCCCGGTGGGGTTGAAGCGCAGGGGCGCAATCGTGGGCAGTTCTCTGGCGGCGGCCTTTTCCCGGTATTCCCGATCTACGTCGAGCAGTTCAGAGACCGGGGAGGGTACGCCCTTCGGGGTGGATGGCCGGGGCACGCTGCGGCGGCGCGGCCGCGTGCGGCGCAAGCGTCCGTCCAACGTCTCGCGTACGGCGCGCACGCGTTTGGGGCCAAAGCCGGGAACCTGCGCCAGCCGCCCGTCATAGGCCGCGGCGTGAAGGTCGGCCAAACTCTCGATGTTGAGCGTTTCATAGATGCGGTCTGCCAGTTCCGGCCCAATGCCGGGCACACTGGTAAAGATCTGGGCGGGCGGAATGTCCCCCTGGAGGCGGGCCAGGAGCGGCAGGGTGCTTGATTCTACCAACTGCTCAATCGCCCTTGCCAGCGATCGGCCAATCCCCTCTAACTCTTCTAGCCCATCGGTCCCCTTCTCGGCTAGAACTTGATGCGCGGGCCGGTCGAGCGTGCGGATGCGCTGTGCGCCGACGCGATAGGCGCGCACACGGAACGGGTTAGCGTTCTGGGTTTCCAGCAAATCGGCAATCCTCTCAAAGCGATCAGCGATCTCGGCGTTGCTGATGGGTTTGGATGCGCCGTCTGCCGTCTTGGACGAGGTAGCCACGATCTTCCTCCTTTTCCCCAACACTCCCTTGATCTGCTTCCATTATACGCTGTATAGGCCGCTATCGAATGTAAGATTTGATGACAGTCTGCCAGGTGTGTAGCGGGCTAGAGGGTGCGCGGCAGGTGACGTCCGTGACACGCGCTAAACAACCGGCCTGATCCACAGGGGCAGGGGCGATTGGCTGCGGTCTGGCCGAAGGGCACGTCGAACGAAGGCAGTGAATCAAAGTAGCCGGGCGGCGGGTCGCCGTCCACCAGCGGCGCGGCTCCCCCGCGCGGCACCGGTGTGAGCATGGCGGCCAGTGCGCCGAGGGCGTAGGGCAGGTGACGGCTGGATTGGACGGCTGCGGCGCGTGCCTCCAGATCGGCGCGGCTCAGGTCATCGCGCATCGATGCCAGCGCCACCAGGTTGTCATCGCCATCGATAGGCTGCGTGGTCAGCAGGTACACCGCAGGGAAGACGGAGATCAGGCTTTGCAGCTTGCGCTCCACAAAAGGGTCATTGGCGAGCAGGTTGATAGCCAGCGCGCCATCCGCGGCCAGGCGGTCGCGGCAGAGTGCAAAGAATTCGACGGTCGCCATGCGATAAGGGGAATAGCCGTTATCTAGAAAGGCATCCAGCAGGATCAGGTCATAGCGCTGTGTGCGCCGTGCCAGGTATTCGCGGCCATCTTCGATGGCAATGTGCAACCGGCCTCCCTGGGGCAGCCCGAAATAGGTCTGTGCGAGTTCGACGATCTCCGGCTCGATCTCGCTGCAAAACAGGTGCGTGTCGGGGAAGAAGTGATGCAGCGCCAGCGCCACACGCCCGCCGCCCAGACCTGCCATATAGATATTGGCCGGGTCGGGCTTCCAGGCCAGTGAGAGGAGCAGGGCCTGCGTATAGGCTTCCTGCATGGCGAGCGGGTCATCCAGGTCGATCTCCGACTGGATCACGCCGGTATCGGGTTCATTCTGCTCCACCAGCCAGAACCGCACCATGCTTTCCTCTTTGGTCAACACATGGAAGTGGATGCCCACCGGCTCGCAGAGCAGCGTGCCGTCCTCTAGGTCGCGGATAGGCTGCAGCCGTTCCAGGAGGGCCGCATAGCGGGTATCGCGGTTGGATAAAAGCTGGCTGGAAGACTTCATCGCCTGAACACCTACCGTTACAGCCGGAAGGCGCGAAAGACATCGCCCGCAGCCTGGTGGAGCAGACAATGCCGCCGCGCCAGCCGGTCTACATCGTGCGCGTAGCCGCCGCCGATGACGCCCACCGCGGGGATACCGCGCGCCGCGCAGTGAGCCAAGACATAGTGGTCGCGGCGGTATAGCCCCGCATCGGTCAACGCTAGCTTGCCCAACTTGTCCTCAACATGCGGGTCCACCCCGGCGTCATAGAGCACCAGGTCAGGCTGCACCTGGCTGACCAGATCGGGCAGGGTCTCCGCCAGCAGGCGCAGATAGTCGCCATCCTCCACCCCTATGGGCAGTTCGATATCCAGGTCGCTTGTCTGCTTGCGGAACGGGAAGTTGCGGCCGCAGTGCATGGAAAAGGTGAAGACCGAAGGGTCATCCTGAAAGATGGCCGCTGTTCCGTCCCCCTGGTGTACATCCAAATCCACGATCAACACCTGGCGTACGCCATGTTCGCGCTGTACCCAGCGCGCCGCCACGGCTAAATCATTGAAGATGCAGAACCCGGACCCAAAGTCGGCAAAGGCGTGGTGCGTCCCGCCCGCAGTGTTGCAGGCCAGCCCATACTGCAGTGCCAACTCAGCTGCCAGCAGCGTGCCGCCCAGCGCGGTGCAGGTGCGGTTGACCAGCCCTTCACTCCAGGGGAGACCGATGCGGCGCATGGCGCGTGGGTCCAGCGTCCCGGTGAAGTAGGCGTCTACATAGGCAGGCGCATGCACCAGCTCCAGTGTCTCCCTGGCCGCACGCGGGGGGAGGTGAAACTGGTCCAGGGTGGCGATGCCATCGCGGATCAGGTGGTGGTAGACGCGGCCAAACTTGGGCATGGGGAAGCGGTGACCCAACGGCAGGGGGGATACATAGTCGGGATGGTGGACAAGTGGCAGCGTCATGTGGTCAATATACTCGCAAACAGCCCTTGTCGCCAAGCACACGGTTGCATGTGTTCCCGCCGCCCTCTACAATAGACAGGTCTATGCAGCGCGGCCTGCCTAACGTTTCACGTCTGACCGGAGGAAACCCGTGACCCTTGCCTCGCAACCCACGAACTCGCCCGAAGCGGCTCCCACCCCGCCCATCACCCCGGCGGAGTTGGCTGCCGCCGAGACGGTGATCGGGCTGAGCTTTACACCTGAAGAGCGCGACCTCATGCTCAAGGGGGTGAACGAACACCGGGATCACTATGCGCGGATACGCAGCGTTGAGATCCCGAACTATCTGCTGCCCGCCATCCGCTTTGACCCGAACGTATACGGCGGAGGCATGGCGCGGCTCCACCGTCGCCCGCTTACCGTCAGCCCTGCGCCGCTGCCGCCGGTTCCCGCCAACCTGGAGGAACTCGCCTTTGCGCCGGTCACGGTGCTGGCCGAACTGGTACGCACGCGCCAGGTGAGCGCCACGCAGTTGACCGAAATGTACCTGGCCCGTCTCAAACGGCATGGCCCGACGCTGGCCTGCGTGGTCACGCTGACCGAAGAGCGGGCGCTGCGCCAGGCCGCTCAGGCCGATGCCGAGATCGCGGCTGGGCGCTATCGCGGCCCGCTGCACGGCATCCCCTGGGGTGCAAAAGACCTGCTCGCCACACGCGGCTATCCCACCACCTGGGGCGCGTCGCCCTACCAAACGCAGGAGATCGACCTGGACGCTACGGTGGTGCAGTGTTTGGACGAAGCAGGCGCGGTGCTGGTCGCCAAGTTGTCGATGGGTGCGCTGGCCTGGGGAGATATCTGGTTTGGCGGCCAGACCAAAAGCCCGTGGAACCTGGCGGAAGGCTCCAGCGGCTCGTCCGCCGGGTCGGGCGCGGCCACAGCGGCGGGACTGGTCGGGTTTGCCATCGGCACGGAAACCTACGGGTCGATTGTCTCGCCATCGCATGAGTGCGGGGTCACCGGGCTGCGGCCCAGCTTTGGCCGCGTCAGCCGCTACGGTGCGATGGCCCTGGCGTGGACGCTCGACAAGATCGGCCCGATGTGCCGGTCGGCGGAAGATTGCGCGCTGGTGCTGGATGCCATCTACGGGCCGGACGGGTTTGACCCGACCGTAGTCGATAGGCCCTTTGAGTTTGCGCCGCGCAGCGACCTGAGGGGGCTGCGGATCGGCTATCTGCCCGCCGACTTCGACGCGGCGTATGAGAGCAAAGCCCAGGACGCCCAAAGCCTGGCTCTGCTGCGCGAACTGGGCGCAACATTGGTTCCCATCGATCTGCCCGACATTCCTGCCGATGCCATCGAGATCATCCTTTGGGTGGAAGCGGCGGCAGCGTTCGACGTCCTGACGCGCAGCAACCGCGACGACGAGTTGATCTTGCAGGAAGAAGACGCATGGCCCAACAAACTCCGTGTGGCGCGCCTGATCCCAGCGGTGGAATACGTGCAGGCCAACCGCGTGCGCACCCGGCTGATAGAGGCCATGGCGCGCTTGATGGAGAGCGTCGACCTCTATGTGACCCCAACACACGGGCGCAGCCTGTGGATCACCAACGCCACCGGCCAGCCGCAGATCGCGCTGCCCAACGGCCTGCGTGACAACGGGCTGCCCTCCACCATCAGCATGGTGGGCCGCCTCTATGATGAGGCTACCCTGCTCTCCGCCGCCCATGCCGTCCAGAGCGCAAGCGACCACCACAAGCAGATCCCGCCGCTCTTTGCGCCGTAGGCCCGGCGTGCAATCCGCTTGTGGCTTTGCCTGCTTGGGGCTATAATCGCGGCACGATGACGGCACAAAGGTGTGCCATCGGCAACCGCGCGGCCCCTTGGATGCGCGCCATGGAGGAAAGGCGAAATGAGCGAACTGACCAGTTATGTGAATGGCGTTTTTGTGCCTGCCAGCCAGGCCGCGCTGCCCCTCAACGATCTGGGAATTGTGCGCGGCTATGGGGTCTTTGACCTGTTACGCACCTATGGTCACACACCATTTCGTCTGAGGGATCATCTGCTGCGCCTGGAGCGATCCGCCACAGCCATCGGCATTGCCCTGCCCTGGGGCCTGGACGAACTGGAGCGGATCGTGCTCGATACCTATGCGTGCAACCAGGTGGCGGATGCGTCGATCCGCATCGTGGTGACGGGCGGCCCTTCCGCCAACCTGATGACGCCGCAGAACAACCCGTCGCTGGTGGTTATGGTGCAGCCGATCACGCCCTACCCGGCGCATTACTACGCCGAGGGCTGCCGCGCCACCACCACACGCATCGAGCGCATCATGCCCGCAGTCAAGAGCCTGAACTATATCGGCGCGATCATGGCTGTGACCGAGGCGAGCAAGGTCAACGCGGTAGAGGCCATCTACCGTGACGCCCAGGACTATCTGACCGAAGGCACGCGCGCCAACTTCTTTGTGCTGCGCGGGGACACGCTGATCACCCCCGGCGAGGGCATCCTCAAGGGCATTACCCGCCAGGTGGTGCTGGAGGTGGCGCAGCCGGAGTTTGAGGTGGTCGAAGCGCCGCTGACCTACGGCGACCTCACCTCGGTGGACGAAGCGTTCCTGACCAGCACCACGAAAGAGGTGCTGCCCATCGTGCAGGTGGATGACATCCGTATCGGCGACGGCAAGGTCGGCCCGCGCACGCAGCGCATCATGCAGCGGTTTGCAGCGTATGTGCGTTCTGTCAGCCAGCCGGTGACGGTGTAGGCGCGGCTGTTGTGATTGAGACGCCGAGCTAAAGCACAACGTCCCCTCAAGAGGGCCTGCTGGGTAGGCGACATCGGCGCGCACGCCAAGTAAGCCGGTCAGGTCGGGCCGCAATCCCGAAATACAATTCTGCGTGTGATTGTACAACTCAGAATCGCAGCCTGGCCTTCCTCCCCCTGCCTTGCTATGTGCAAAAAATGAATGCGAAAAATGAAAAAACAGCGCCAGGAGAAATCCCTGGCGCTGTAGCGTGTTCGGAAAGGGCTAGACGGCTGCCGGTTCGTCGAGGGCGCGCACCTGGCGCAAGGCGTGGTCATAGACCTCAAATTGCTCGCCTTCTTTTTCCTCGGGATCCATATACTTCAGCCACATGGCCTGGTCGGGACGGTCTCCGGCGAGTTTGCGGCGGCTGGCGCGCAGGTCGCTGACGGGGTCATGCCAGCGCACTTCGCCTGCCTGGAGCAGCACATACTCCCCGGCGTAGCGGTCGATCAACTCCTTGCGGTGATCCAGGAAGTAAAGCGCCTGCTCGGCGGTGGTGCGCCGCCAACTGATCACCGTCTCGCGCGGGTCGGTCAGCGCCGCATAGAACTCGCCCAGCGGGGCCTGCACCTCCGACTGAAAGTCGATCTCGTCCAGGTTGACGGTGCCAAAGCCCTGTTCCGCGGCCACCAGCAGCGGGTTGCGGTCGCGGTTGAACGGCTGGGTCAGCCAGTCGCTTTGCGGGTCATGGCCCATCAGGTATGCGCCGCAGGCATCGGTGGCAATGGTATGGTCGCCCGCCAGGATGGTGTTGGCGATGCGCGTGGGGCCTTCCTCGCGGCCATTACCCCACTCGCGCCCGGCCTGGGCGATCATCCCGTCCACAATGTTGAGGCAGGGATTGAAGATGCGCCCCAGGTCGGCGAGCATATAGGGCATACGCACCAGGTGATGGAAGTACATGCGCGTGTGGCCTTCCGGCTCACCAGGCATCAGCCCAAAGAGGTTCTTGAGCGACAGGGTAATGCCCATGAAGGCATGGTTTTTCATCTTAGCGACCGAGATAAACTCGTCCACGTCGAGCGCGCTCTCCGGCAATAGGTATTGGCGGAACATCTGCCCACCGCCTGGCACGCTGACCGTCCGGTAGGGCGGCTTGGTGGCATCGACATGCGTGACGCCAAACTCGCGCAGCACCGGCAGCGCCGTCGAGGACTCTTCGATGTTGACGCCTTCGTACATGGCGTAAAAGCTGACGTCGGTGTGGATGATCTCGGCGTCGGTCCGTTCGCGCAGCAAGCGCAACACCGCACGCACCATCTTGGTGCTGACCAACTGCTGGAGTTGGCCTTCAAAGGTGACCTGGCGGTCGCGCGGTTTGTCCTGGTTGAATTTGATGCCGATGCGCTTGGCGCGGCGCAGCCGCTCCCAGGTCTCCGTCAGGGGATCGGTGGCGCGCTTGAGCGCCTGGTATACCTCCTCATCGCTGGCGCGATAGTCGCAGTGAACGGCACGGACCTTGTATGGCCGGGCAGGGTGGGTCATGGGAAGAAGCTCCTTCACTTACACGAGATGAATCAGACAGCAGCACATGGTCAGGCTGCACCACACAGGATACCCTGATGCTTGGTTATTATACCGCAGGTGGCAAACGAGGGGGAGATGGCGAGTTCGGGTCGAGCAACGGGGGCAGTTGGGCGGCCTTGATCCCGGCCTCGGCCAGCGTGCGTTTGCCGCGCACCGTTAGGTCAGTGATATATAAAAACTCGTTGCGCCCGTCGATGGGATAGGCGCGCAGCCTGTAGTGGGTTGCCCACGGTTCGGCAAAAGCCAACACGGTGATCGGGCGTTCAAGCTGTGTGTAGGGGCTGGTGATGGCGACGTCATAGAGCAGCCGCCGCGCCAATTCACCATCGTGAGTGGGGTCCGCATAAAATTCGGCGGTTACCAAATGGTCGCGCTGGCCGCTGTTCGCATTGGCGATGTTGTCCGTCCAGATGCGGGAGTGGGGAATGGTGACCGCGGTATCGTCGGGGCGCACAATCTGAATGGCACGCAGGCCCACCGACTTCACTTCGCCGTAGTCGCCGCCAATGTTGACCCAATCCCCGGCGCGATAGGGGCGTTCATAGATGGAGACGATCCCGGCGACAATGCTGCTGACATAATCTTTGAAGGCAAAGCCAATGGCGACCGCCAGCGCGCCTGCAATGGTCAGCACATTTTGCGGCGTGGGCTGGATCACCAGGAACAGGATCCGCACCACAGCAAACAACAAGATCACCGTGCGTACAATCGGTACGACCGGCAGCAGGTAGAGCCGAAAGCGGTTAGGAAGCCGGTCCGCGAGCCACGGCACCGTGCGCTGGATCAACTCCACCGCCATCCATGCCAGCACCAGCGTGACCAGGATCGCCACAACGTCAATGTTTTCCAGTTCGCGCAGAATTTGCTGTGTTTCCTGCTCCGCTTGTTCGGTTATCTCCTGTGCTTGCGCGGCTGCATCCTGCGCCTGGGCGCTTCCATCTTGAACCATCGATGTACCTCCTAAGGAGTCCGTGCCGGGTGAAGGGTACGGCTACAACGCATCGGTCAGGTAGCCTTCTCCGCGGAGGATGCCGCGGACCATCGGGTAAGCTCCCGGCACGGTGAGCCAGCGCCCTTCCCACAATGCCAACACATTGGCCGATTGTAGGTACTGCAACTGCTGTTCAATCTCCAGACGCGTCAGCCCTAACAGGTCGCTAATCTGATCGGCGGCTGCGCCGTGGTGTAGCAAAACGGTGTGCAGCACAAAAAAGAGTTCGCGAGAGGTTGCGTCGATGGTGGGGCGATGTACCTTCTCCCAGGGGCG
>CAZYQJ010000046.1:0-6690 GCA_964649925.1 uncultured Litorilinea sp. | reverse complement strand
CAGATCGTGCGCCCACGGTCCTGATCGGCTTCGGCCTGCGCCTCGGCTTTTACGTCGTCATCTACCGCGATCGCCAGGCTGCGTCGCCAGATGTCCCAGGCGACGCCAGGGTTTCCACGGCTGTATGCGGCCAGATGCACCAGAAATTCAAGGGAGGAGTCGCTATCCTCCGGCGCATCGGGCAGGCGGATGGCGATGCGCCCGTTGTCCGCACGGCGAAAGGTCAATTGGGCTGGTGTACGGCTGTGGACGGTCTGGGCGATCCAGCATTCCAATGCCTCGGCATCGAGCGGCGCCAGGGTGATGGGGTTTGGCTGGAGCAGGTGAGCGCGCGCGGCATGCCCTAAATAGGCCCAAGCCCAACTGTCACAGCCCAACACACAGCGCTGCCGGATCGTCCACAGGTGGTCAACCAGCCAGCGTACGATCTCCAGCCCACGCGGGTGCCGCAGGTAGCATGCTTCCAGGTTGGGCAGGACGACGACCTGATGCTCATCGGAGGGCCACGCCTGGATCCAACTCATGGGGTCGTGCAGGATCTGGCCTGCAGCGGGCGGCCCCATCAGGCGGTAATCGCGCCGTTCGGCCCAAAGGCGTAGTGCAGGCTGTATACCGCTGTGCGGCGGCGCGATGACAACCGGGCAGACGCCTGGGCCATGATCCGCCTCTGCTGGATCAGGCAGCGCCTCATCCCGTGCGTCGGCGAGTGCATCTGTCCAGTCGGGCGTAGGGACCAGCCTGTCGAGCAGACCGAGCGGCGCATTGCGGATTTCGGGCAGGTTTTCGGGCTGCATCGCCGCGTTATTTGGCTTCCCGCGCAACTGCTGCCAGAATGCTTGCAGGTTCAGCCGGAAGGCTTCCGTCGCCGGTTCATGCGGTGCATTGAATGCATGCAGCGGGATGAAACGCCATAGTGGTGGAGGATCCTGCGCTGTACTGCCCAAGGGTCCCGTCCGATCATGCAACCTGGGCGGCAATCGCCACGATCACGCCCGCGATCATCAGCCAGCCAAAGCGGCCGTGCAGCGTGGCTGTGCCGCGCAGCACCTTGTTCAGCCGGGCCGGGGCCTCATGGATCGCGGCTGTGCGGATCAGGTCTATTGCACTGGGGAGGGTGAGGAGCGCAAGCAGGAGAAATGGGGATGCGGTTCTGGCGACGACCAGCACTACCAGCAGCAAATAGCTCCCGCCCACCAGCAGATAATACTCCCACCGGCTCGCCTCGCGGCCCAACAGGTTCGCCAGGGTACGTTTCTTGTTGACGCGGTCGGTGTCTAGATCGCGCATGTTGTTGGCGTGCAAGATCGCGGCCACCAACAGCCCGACTGGGACAGAGATCCAGATCACCTCCGGCGCAATGCGCTGTGTCTGGACAAAGTAACTGCCCAAGACCATCACCGGCCCCATAAAGACGAAGACCACGACCTCGCCCAGCCCGGTATAGGCGAATGCCGCTGGGCCTGCCGTGTAGAACCAGCCCGCCAGCACGCTGAAGATGCCCAGATAGAGGATGAACAGCCCGCGCGTTGCCACCAGGTAGAGGCCGAGGGCCGCGCCAAAGCAAAAGAAGAAGATGCCTCCCCAAAGCACCTGCTGCGGGGTGAGCAGTTTTTCTTTGAGCGGCCTGCTGGGGCTGAGCGTCTCCTCGGTGTCGGTCCCCTTTTTCCAGTCGTAATAGTCGTTGACCAGGTTGGTCCCGGCGTGGATGGACACCGACCCTACTAAGGTAATGCCAAAGAGAAACCAGTCCCACACACCGTCATAGGCGGCCAGCACCGCGCCCAGCACCACGGGCGTCACGCTGGCGGTAAAGCTGGCGGGCCGCGTCGCCATCCACCAGACACGTACAAAGCGGCGCAGGCGCGGCTCATCCTCCAGCCGCCGCACGGTGCGCGTGGTTTCGGCAGCGCGCCAGGGAAGAAGCTGTCGTTCCACCTCGGCCATGAGCGCGGTAAAGCCCCAGCCGAGCAGCGCCACCACGATCAGCCCGGCAAAGATGGTGGCGATGTCATAGAGTTGATAGCTCTGCCAGATCAGCGCGCCGATGCCGCCTTGGGGCAGCAGCAGTTCCGTCCCAACGATCACGGTCAGCGCAAAGCCCAGCCCCAGGTTGATGCCGGTCAGGATGCTGGGCAGCGCCGCGGGCAGCGCTACCGTCCAGATCATGTCCCAACGCCGCGCCCCGTTGTTGCGCGCCACGTCGAAATAGCGCTCATCCACGTTCATCACACCGGCCATCGTGTTGATCGCCACCAGGAAGAAGACCGAGATCACGACGATGGCGTACTTGCTGGCCTCGCCGATGCCGAACAGGATCACCACCATCGGCACCAGCGCAATCTTGGGGACGGGGTAGAGCGCGCTGACCAGCGGTGCAAGCACCAGCCGCGCCGTACGGCTGATGCCCATCAGCAGCCCGACCAGCACACCCGGCGCGGCGGCCAGCAAAAAGCCGATCACCATGCGCCGCAGGGTAATGACCGTTGCGCTTTGCAGCGTGCCATCCTGGAGCAACTCCACCAATCGTTGCAGCGTTTCGCTGGGTGCGGGGAAGAAGCGCCGGTCGAGCAGGTTGAGCGCCACCAGCGCTTCCCAGATCAGCAACAGGACGACGGGGGATACCAGGGTGAGCAGGCGGTTTCTCATCGCGGCGTCTCCTGGATCTCGGCGGCACGCGCCGCGTTGACTTCGTCGCGCAGCATTTCCCAGATGTGAAAGGAGAGTTCGCCAAAGAGCGGGTCGCGGCGTAGCTCATAGGGGTGGCGCGGCCGCGCAAAGGGGACCGTCACCTCGGACTTAACGCGCCCCGGCGTTGCACTCATCACCAGCACACGGTCGGCCAGCACCAATGCCTCCTCGATCGAATGGGTCACAAAGAGGATGGTCTTGCGCGCGCCGCTCGCTCCAGTCTGATCCCAAATCTGCAACAACTCATCCTGGAGCAGCACGCGGTTCTGCGCATCCAGCGCGCCAAACGGCTCGTCCATCAGCAGCACTTGGGGGTCATTGGCAAGGGCGCGCGCTAGGGCCACGCGCTGGCGCATCCCTCCCGAAAGCTGGTAGGGGTAGGCCTCGGCAAAGCCCGCCAGCCCTACCGTCTGTAACATACGGCTGACGACTTGGTCGCGCTCGCGAAAGCCGACCCCGCGCAGCCGCAGCCCATATTCCACATTTTCATGTACGGTCAGCCAGGGAAAGGTGGAATCTCCTTGAAAGACCATGGCGTTAAAAGGGGCGTTGTCCTCGCCCGTGTCGGCAATATCGAGGCTGCCCGCGCTGGGTGTGTCCAGCCCGGCGATGATGCGGAGCAGCGTACTCTTGCCGCACCCGCTCGGCCCGACAATGCAGACAAACTCACCGCGCTCAACCTCGAAATCCACCGGCCCCAACGCCTGAAAATCGCGCCGCGCCGGTCCAGCGAAGAACTTGGTCAGGCCGCGCGCCTGGATGATGGGCATACGTCCCGGTTATCCTTCCTGCTATTCCCACTCCACCGGCCCGCCCAGGGCTTCCAGCGCAGCCTCGGCATAGCTGGTGTTGACAAACTGTGCCAGGTCGATGTCTTCCTCGTAGCTCAACTGGCCCTGGTCGCGGAAGAAGCGCTGAAGCTCCATCATGTCATCCACCGGCACATTCCCATTGGGGTCATGGTAAGAGCGATTGGCGCGGCGCACCACGTCGGCAGGCACGCCGGTGTATTCCTCGATGATCGCCAGGTTTTCGTCATCATACCAGGCATCGCCGTTGAGGTCGCGCGCCCCGCGGATAAACGCCTTGACAAATCCTTGCGCCAGGTCTGGGTTGGCCGCGGCCCACTCGGTGTTGTAGTAAATAAAGGTCGGCGTGAAGTCCTCGATAAAGTCCTCGCTCAGCCGTGTGATCAGCCCCTGATCCTCGGCCAGCGTCGCCAGCGGTTCGCCCAGGATGCCGCCATCGAGCGACCCGTTCTCTAGCGCGGGCCCCACCTCGCGGAAGCCGACCCCCAAGACCTCCACGTCGGGGAAGTCCAGCCCCCCTTGTTGGAGGGCGCGCCACAGCCAGTATTCGGTGGCAGACCCCTTGGAGTTGGTGGAGACCTTTTTGCCCGCCAGGTCGGCAATGCTGGTCAGTTCGCCGCTGTCATAGCGAGACTTGCTGACGATCAGCGGGCTGGTGAGCGGGGGGCGTTCGGTGTGCAGCGGCGCGACGATCTCGAAGTCAATATCGCGTGCCACGGCGTTGAGCATCCCCGCGCCGATGCCGCCCCCGGCAACGTCGAAATTGCCCGCGGCGACCTGCACCACGTTTTCTGTGCCGCCTTCGACCGGCAGCAGTTCGACGCGCATCCCTTCTTCCTCAAAATAGTCTTTCCCCGCGGCGATGAGGAGCGGCGCATAGATCGTGACGGGAACATGGCCGACGCGCACCAACGGCAGATCGCTCTCCGCGGCGGCTTCGGGCGCGGTGGCTGTGTCAGCAGCCGGTGCTACCGGGGCAGGCGTGGATGCGACGCACCCGGCCAACAAGGTTATTATCAGCAGAAGTGAGGCCCACTTAGCCATAAGTTACTCCCCTGTGAAGTGCTCTCATGATGTATTGGCTTGACGACTGGCAACTGTACCACACAACCGGGAGATTCTGCGTGAAGATTGTCCCATTTGGAACAAACGTCGCCTGCTGAACTGCCTGCTTGGGAAGCCCAGCCTGCGATCTGACGTCGATCCATTTTCGCGTAGGGAACGGCTTTCGGTTGCGTTCGTCCCGGATCATAGCGGCATCGCGGGTGATCACCAAATTGGAAGGGGGAATCTGAGGGCAAAGCGGGATCGTCAGCCGATTGACCACCGGATCGGCAGCCGCTGCACCCCGCGCATGATCGGGTGGGTGCGCCAGCGCAGCGCCTCCGGCGGGACGGTCAGGGCCAACCCCGGCAGCCGTTCCAAGAGCGCCGCCAGCGCGATACGCCCCTCCAGTCGTGCCAGCGGCGCGCCCAAGCAGTAGTGAACGCCCAGCCCAAAGCTCAGGTGGCGGTTGGGGTCGCGGCGGATGTCAAAGCGGTCAGGCGCGGGGAAGACAGCCCCGTCGCGGTTGGCGCTGCCCAACACCACGCTCACCGCATCCCCGCGGCGGATCAGCACGTCGCGCAGCCGCACATCCTCGGCGGCAAAGCGCATCGGCGCACGCTCAACGGGCGAGTCATAGCGCAGCATTTCCTCAACGGCGCTGGGGATCAGGCCAGGGTCGGCGCGCAGATCGGCCAGCGCATCTGGATGCTGAAGCAGCGCCAATAGGCCATTGCCGATCAGGTTGACCGTCGTCTCATGGCCCACCACGACCAGCAGCAGGATCATGCTGAACAACTCTTCTTCGCTCAGCACGTCGCCCGCCTCTTCGGCCTCCAACAGCGACGTGATCAGGTCGTCGCGCGGGTGTTTGCGCCGCGCCGCAAAGACCTCGCGCAGGTAGTTGATAAAGTCCTGCATCAACTGGCGCGATTTGGCCAGCTTCTTGGCGTTGCGCGCCGCGTCCGCGGTGGGCGCGACCAGGGCATTCGACCAGGTGCGGAAGCGGTTGCGGTCGCGCGTGGGGATGCCCAACAACTCGGCGATCACAGTGATGGGCAGCGGCAGCGCAAAGGCATCGATCAGGTCGGCCTGGCCGTGTGGCTGCATCCGATCCAACAATTCATGCGCCACGTTCTCGACGCGCCCTTGTAGCTGATCCACCATACGCGCCGTGAAGGCCTTGTTCACCAGCCCGCGCAGCCGCGTGTGGTTGGGCGCGTCCAGGTTGAGCATGTGGTGGCTGAGCAGGCGTAGCAGCGGCGGCGGTTCGGGCTGGGCGCGGCGCTCGGCGGGCGTCATCGTGTTCCGCACATCCTTGACAAAACGCTGGGCGTCGCGCAGAACCATCACCGCGTCATGATAGGTGGTGATGAAACAGGTTGCGCCGCTGCCGTCCGCGCTGACGCGGCGGTAGACGGGCGATTCGCGGCGCATGCGCGCATAGACGCTATAGGCCTGGGCCTTAAAGCGCGGGCCAAAAAGGTCATAGGTGGGGGCTGTGGCGGGCGTTGAGGCTGATACGGTTGACATCATCACTGTCCACGGGCCGAAATCGTCCTCCTATTCTACCGGCGCGGGGCGCGCACGACAAGCGACAGCGTGTATAATAGGAGGAGAACTGGAGGAAAGCGCCGTGGCACGCACCATCATCCATGTCGATCTGGATGCTTTTTTCTGCGCCGTGGAAGAACTGCGCGACCCGACACTGGCGGGCAAGGCCTTTGCCGTGGGGGGGCCGCCGGAGAGCCGCGGGGTTGTGGCTTCCTGCTCCTACCCGGCGCGGCGGCTGGGCATCCATTCAGCCATGCCCATGGCGCAGGCGGTGCGGATTTGTCCGGGGCTGATCATCGTCGAACATCACTTCGATGACTACCGGCGTGTCTCGCGCCAGGTGATGGCCCGGCTGCATGCCTTGACGCCGCTGGTCGAACAGCTTTCGATTGACGAAGCGTTTCTGGACGTGTCGGAGCGTCCCGAACCGGCGCTGCAACTGGCGCGGACGCTCCAGTCCACCATCCGCAGCGAACTAAAGGTTCCCGTTTCGCTGGGTGTTGCCTCCAACAAACTGGTCGCCAAGATCGCCAACAACGTGGGCAAGGCGGGTGCGCGCGGCGACGGGCCGCCCAATGCCATCACGCTGGTCCCG
>CAZYQJ010000045.1:11845-15952 GCA_964649925.1 uncultured Litorilinea sp. | reverse complement strand
ATGTTACCCACGCCTTGGGCGACCAGTTCTTGATTGGCCTGCAGGCGGATGCCGGTCATTTTACTGGCGACCGCGCCGCACAGCAGCGATTCGACCGCGCCGAGCGCGGCGATTGAGATCGCCGGGGGCATGAGATGTCTCAGGTCGCCCCACGGGATTTGGTCGAAGTGCAGCCGCTGGTCGAGCAGAATGGTACGCGGGATTGCGCCGATGTCGGGAATATCCCACCCGGCCACGAAGGTGACGAGGCTGGCGGCGATGATGCCTGCTAGCGAACCCGGCAGCACTTTGCCCCAGCGTGCAGGCCAAAAGACCATCATGGCGATGACGAGGCTGCCGACAAAGACGGTCTGCCAGTCCGGTGTCCAGCCGCCGTGAAAATAGCCGATCAACTTGCGTGCGGCGGATTCTTCGGCAGGGGTGGTGACGCCGAGGAAGTTGTCGAGTTGGCCAACAAAGATGATCACGGCGATACCGGAGGTAAAGCCGCTGATGACCGGGGCCGGGATAAAGGCGATAAACCGGCCCAGCCGCAGCAGGCCAATAGCGAAGATAATCGTCCCGGCGATCACGCCGGTAAGCCACATGCCTTCCAGGCCATAGCGAGCCGTGACCAGGATGAGGATAGCGCTCATGGCTCCAGTCGGGCCGGAAATCTGGTAGGGTGCGCCGGAGAGCGCGCCGATTAAAATGCCGCTGAGGATGGCAGTGACCAGACCGGCAGCAGCGTTCGCACCTGAAGCCACGCCAAAGGCGAGCGCCAGCGGGAGGGCCACAGCCGCGACGGTCAGGCCCGCCAGCAGGTCTTGGCGAAATTTGTCAGGTGTGTAGTTGGAAAACTCGCGCTGCCATAACTGAAGAAGAGAAAGACGATGCATAGCCGGGGTTACGACTTTCTACAGGTTGGGAATGGATAGGTTTGTGTTTCTGCCTAGGGCCTAGTGTGTCTAGGGGGCTAGGTGTCGCTGTGTGGATTCGAATGGGGAAACCCGGTGCGGTCGACATTCCGCTGACGGGGGAGCCGCCATCATGTGAATCGGAGAATTGGTATACGCCCGATGCGCCGGTTTGTCAACCGCGGCGGTGTCTGGATGCAATAATGGGCGCTGTGGCGTGATCAGAAAGCGAAGGGTGGATGAGCAATATCATCACGGGGCTGGTGATTCAGCAGAACAATAAAGAGCGGGTGAATGTCTTTTTGGACGGCGAGTACGCCTTTGCGGTGAGCCTGAACACGGCCCTGGGGCTGAAGAAGGGGCAGCAACTCAGCGTCGAGCAGGTGGCGGAACTGAAGCAGGAGGGCGATGTCGATCTGGCCTATCAGCGGGCGTTGCGGTATTTGGGGTTTCGCCCGCGCAGCGAAAGTGAGATGGTCAGCTATCTGGCCGGGAAGGGCTATCCTGAAGAAGTGTCGGCGCAGGTGATAGCGCGGTTGCGCGAGCGCGGTTATGTGGATGACGAGGCGTTTGCGCGCTTTTGGGTGGATAACCGCACGCGTTTTCGCCCGCGCAGCCGGCGCGCGCTGCGCTATGAGTTACGCCAAAAAGGGGTGGACAGCCCCACGATTGACGAGGCAGTGGAAGAACAGGATGAGGATGCGGCGGCATGGGCCGCGGCGGAATCTAAGATCACACGCTGGAGCGATCTGCCGCGTGAAGAGTTTGACAAGAAGTTGATTGGCTTCCTGGCGCGGCGCGGGTTTGGCTATGGCATCTGCCGGGGGGTGGCGGATCGCGCCTGGCAGCAGTTGCATGGCGGCTAGGCTATGCGTCTTGGCTGGTCACCTCCAGCAAGGCTGCGCCATTGGTGAGTGCGTTAACAGCCTCGCCAAAGGCTGCGAGGCGTTCGCTGGGCAGGCGTATCTCATAGGTCACATCGACGGCATACTGCTCGTCGAGCACCTCGACCTCGAAGTCGGGCAGCAGCCGTTTGAGCGGGGTGACCGTGGAGTAATCCACCACCAGAGTGACGTCTGTTTTGGGGACGCGTTCGGTGGTGGGGAGGCTGGCAAGGGCCAGTTGGACGCCGCCGCTGTAGGCTTTGACCAACCCGCCCTTGCCCAAGAGTGTGCCGCCAAAATAACGAGTCACAACGGCGCAGATATCGCCAATGCCGCTGTGAAGCAGGACCGTGAGCATCGGTCTGCCTGCTGTGCCGTGCGGTTCGCCTGCATCGCTCATGCCGATCTGCCCTGTGCTGCCGGGCGGGCCGACGACATAGGCCCAGCAGTTGTGGCTGGCATCGGCAAATTCGCCGCTGATTTCGGCGATAAAGGCGCGGGCTGCATCCACCGTGGGCGTGTAGGCGACGGTCGTGATGAAACGGCTGCGCTTGATCTCTTCCTCCACACGGTGGCGTGTGGCCGGGATGGGATAGCGCTCGCTCAGTTCAGCCACGGCGCATCCAATCAGCGCCAGCGTCGGTCTTCCTCGTCATCCTCGACATAATCATCCTCATCATCATAGGCAAAGTCGTCGTATTCGAAATCGTCTTCGTCTTCGTCCTCTTCGAGTTCATCCTCTTCTAGATCGTCTTCGTCCAGTTCATCCTCATCTAGGTCTTCTTCATCCAGTTCGTCCTCATCTAGATCATCTTCGATCAGCAGGACATCGTCGAGTTCTTCCTCCAGGTCATCCTCGAATTCATCATCCCACGCTTCGGCGTCATCTTCTTCTGCCCAATCGAGTTCGAGTGGGTCAATGCCGACAACTTCGAGATCGGCGCCGCAGTGTTCACAGGTGACCTGCTGGCCGATGCGGACACGGCCTTCCAGTTCGATTACTTCGTCACATTCGATACAATGCGTGGTCGGCATACCAGTTCGTTCCTTGCCTCTAAAGGTGGAGCGGCCCGCACGTTGGGGCCGGAGCATACGGGTAGGTTAAGAAACCAAGATGCATCGCTCCTGGCATTTGGCTCTAGCCAGTAACCATGCTGCCATTATAAAGTTCTGAAAACGTTTCGGAAAAACTCTCTCCTATTTGTGACCAGGCTTTTGGCCCAAGAGCCGCGCAACGCGGGCGCACAGTGCAATTATATTATAATGAGGGCCGTACATGTTGCAGCCGACAGATGACGCTTGTTCTACAGTCATACGTCGCAGATATCAGCGAAGGCAGGATTCGTCATGTTTGGCTATTTGGGTGCGCCTTGTGGGTGTGGAGGGGATGATATGCGCGCCGAATACCGGCGCTATTTTTGTGGACTGTGCAATGTGCTGGCGCGTGCGTATGGGGTGGCGGCGCGCTGGTTGATCAACCGGGATGCGACCGCACTGGTGCTGTTATGGGCCGCGCAGACGGAGGCAGTCCCAGCGATCTCGCTTACCACCTGCTGCAACCCGTGGGGGGCGCGGCGTGCGCTGTACCAGTCTGGGCTTGGGATCGAATTTGCCGCCGCGGTGACGGTGGCCGGTCTCGAGACACACGCCGCCGATCAACGCGTTGACGAGCGTGGCCCCGCGCAGTGGGGATGGGCAGCGGTGGGGTGGGTAGGCCGCCCCTGGTTCCAGCGGGCGCGGCGCACTCTTGATGCGCTGCGGTTTGATGTGGGCGCCATCACGCGCCGTCTGGCCGGACAGCCGCCGTTGGAGCAGGCCATTGCAACTGGCGGGCGCGATTGGCGTCTAGCTGCCGAACCAACCGCGGCGGCTGTGGGCGCGATCTTCGGCCATCAGACGGTATTAGCGGGCAACCGCAACGACCAGCCGCGCTTTGTCGAATTGGGTGAGCGCCTGGGCCGGGTGATCTACTGGTTGGATGCGAGCGAGGATTTCCACCGTGACCGGATTCGCGGCCGGTTCAACCCGTTGCCCAATGTGAGCGCAGCGGCGGATGTGTTGTTCCCGGAATTGCAGGCCGCGTCGGCGCTGCTGGACACGATCCCGCTGGCACGTTATCGGTCGCTTTTGGCGGATGTGCTGATCCGAGGCCCACAGCGGCGCGCCCGACGACTGCTGGCTGGGCCGGAGGAACAGCCTGATCCGGACGAGGAAGGGCGCACGCGCCGGGCGCATCCGGTACGCAGACGCCAGGCCGGGCCGGGGCTATGTAATCCGTGCGATCAATGGTGTGCGGCGTGCGGCGATCTCTGTTATTTTGGCGATAG
>CAZYQJ010000045.1:2743-11835 GCA_964649925.1 uncultured Litorilinea sp. | reverse complement strand
GCTTGCCAGGGGATAATGTGTTGCAGAGATTGTTGTCAGCAGCGCGATTCCGGCTGTTGTGGTTGTGAGGGATGTGGCGACGGGTGTTGTGATTGCGGCTCTGATCACTCGTGTGACTGCCCCTGCGACAGTGGGGGGAACCCGTAGGCAGCAGTTTCTGAGTTGCGCCAAACCCGTCCTCTTAACGTTACGTTGACAAGACCAAGACCCCGCGCTAATATTCTTGACATGACAAACTCCCGCTACGACGATGCTTGGCACTCATCTTCTCTTATGACATACATAGGTTATATCACAGGGCCGCGAGCCGAACAGCCCACGGGCGTGCGCGTGGTCGAGCCACCGCCGGGTACGCGCCAGTATCAACGGGGAAATCTATATGCCGTAGTGGAGTTGAGCGGCGAGCACCCGGATCGGGCTGCGGTCGCAGACCGGTTGCTCAGTGACATGCAGCGCGCCTACTATGGCGCGCGGGGCAGCCAGTCGCAGGTGGTGATTACCGCGCTGCAGCAGGCGCAGCAATCGCTGCGTGAGGTGAACGCCCAAAGCCCCTACTATCCGCTCAAGGCTGGGCTGTTGTGCGCTGCGCTACTCAACGGCAAGTTGTTGGTGGTCTCCAGCGGGTCGGCATTTGCCCTGGTGCGCGCCAACGACAGGGTGCATATGTTCCCCTCCGACCTCAATCTGAGTGTGGGCGGGTACAGTCTGGCCAACGCGCCGGTGGAGATTTACCGGCAAGATGTGCAGCCCGACGATGTGTTTTTTGTGGGCGGGGGCAGTTGGCTTAACCATGTGCAGCCCCGGACGTTGGCGGGGATTGTGGCCTTTACCACGGCGGAAAACTGCACCGATGCTGCCGACGAATTGTTTGATATGGGCGGGCGCGTGCCGCTGCCGGGCCTGCTGGTCGTTTTGGGCGCCGAGCAGGACCCACCTCGCCCTGGCGCGCCGCCACCTGGGCCTGGCACACCCCCTCCGCGGCCGCGCCGCCCGCGCTTTGGTGGGCTGCCGACTGCATTGAGCGCCGCGCCGCCTGCGCGCCTGCCACCGTCCGGCCCAATGCCAGCGTCATCGACGCCGACCGCGCCGCCGTCAGCCGCGGCCCTGGCCGAGCCGGTGGGGAGGCCGGTTGTCTCCGAAGAACCGTACCCGATGGCGGAACTGGACCTAGAGGTGGACGAGCCGATCTTCCCGCCGCCCGCGCCGCCTGTCGTCGCATCTGCCGCCGCGGCGGAAGAGAGCGGCCCTTCGTGGCCGGTGCAGTTGGGTGCGCTGGTATCAAGCAGTATGTACCGGGCAAAGGCCTTTTTTGCGCGTATGCTGCCGGATCAGGCGCCGCCGCCGCGCACGGCTGCCTTTGCGCCGCTGTCTCCGCATGAAGTGCGCGATGAAGAAGGCCGGTTGGTGACAGAGGTCCGAGACACGGACGAAGAGGCGCACGCCGATGAATCCGGGGCCGAGACGCCTTCGGTGCGTGAACCCCCTCCACCTGCCGAATCTCGCATGACGGATGGTGCTGTGGAAGGGGACGCAGCGCAGGAACCGCCCGCGATGCCCACGCCTGTGATGGAGTTGCCGCCTTTTGTGGCGCCGCCACCGGCCCGAGGCGCCCGGGCGCGTTTGTTTTTATTGCTGGCGTTGGTGGTGGTCTTGATTGTGCCCATCATCGTCGCCGTGGTCTATTGGTTTGAGGGATATGATCGAGTGGCTGAGGCCACGCAGTTGACCGCAGCCGCCGAGGCGCAGCTGGTGGCGGCCCAGGCCGCACTCGATATGGGGGATAAGGTCACGGCGCGGCGGCAACTGACCGAGGCGCAGGAGTTTCTGGAACAGGCTAACGCACTCGACGGACCTAATGCACA
Source organism: uncultured Litorilinea sp. (assembly GCA_964649925.1). GTDB lineage: Bacteria > Chloroflexota > Anaerolineae > Caldilineales > Caldilineaceae > QEUY01. Next base: position 9,973 of record CAZYQJ010000045.1, on the reverse strand, counting down.
GCGCGACGAACTGAGCGCGCGCATCGAGTCGGAACTGCAGGAAGTGCTGCAGATTGTGCCGCTGTATGGCCTGACCGAACCGTTGATCACCTTCCCGCCTGAGGCCAGGCCGCGCCGCGTATTGGTGGTCGATCAAGATATCTTTGTCCTGGATACGGCCCGCCAGGCGATCTATCATTACCGCTTTGACCCGGCCAGTGGGCTGGTGCTGGATCAGGCCGGGATGGTGGTGATCCAGCAGGATTCAATTGTGGACGGTGTGACCGTTGGCCCGCTGGCCGACATGGCCTGGCTGCCGCAAGTGCCAGGGTACGAAGACCGGCCCACGCTGTGGATTGTAGACCGGAACAACAATGTGTTCCGCTATGATCAACGGGTCGAGGGCGCGACGCGCGTCTCTTTTGGCGGGCAGACAGCGTGGGGGAGCATCAGCCAGATTGAAACATATCAGAACCGGCTGTACATCGCCGACGAGGGAAAGGGCGAGTTGTATCGATACAGTTTGGGTGCGTTGGAGACAGAGGGAACTCCTTGGTTTGGCGAACAGACACAGGTGAATCTGGCCGGGGCCATCGGGCTGGAGATTGACGGCGATGTCTGGTTCCTGTTTAGCAACGGCATGATCCTGCGCTATCGCAGCGGTGAGCAGGTTCCTTTCTCGCCGGAGAACAGCATCGGTCTGGCCAAAGAACCGACTGATATGTATGTATTCCGCCAGGACATGAATTTGATCTACCTGGTAGACGCTGGAGAGGACCGCGTCCTGGTCTATGATAAGTCGGGTGCGTATCTGAGCCAGCTGCATGCGTCGGAAGGAGATCTGCTGCGCGGTCTCTCTGCCGTGTATGTGGACGAAGTGGCTGAAACGATGTATCTGCTGACACAGTCGGCGCTCTTCAGTCATCCTGTGCTCCAGTAAACCTGCGTTTTCGTCCGACTTTCGTAGGCTGATGAACTTGCTGGGGCTGACGGCGCATATGCTATACTATAGCCACTATGGCATGGCGTTCACGTAGTCGGAAATCGTTCACGACAGAGACAAAACATACACGGCGATCGGTGCGGCTTCTCCCCCCAGGGCGTTGGGGGATTGCAGCCGCAATTGTCTATTCGCTCTTGACGCTGCTGGTCGCACTTGTCGTCAGTTCGTGGGTCTATGATATGGCGCGCACGCGCGTCTTGAATAGCTCGTCGTTGGCGGATCTAGCGGACTGGGATGTGTTGCTGCCCAGTTTGAACAGCGACATCAACCCCGGTCAGACAGCCGAGGAGGCCGCCGCGCAGGAGGCAGCCGAGGCCAGCGGCGATACGGAAGAGGTTGCGGTCCCGGCGATCAATGTGTTGCTGATGGGGACCGATGGCCGCCCGGGCGAGGTTGACATTCCCCGAACGGATACAATGATCCTGTTGAGCCTGGATCCTCAACGCCAGTCGGTGGGGATGCTTTCGCTGCCGCGCGATCTGTGGGTCCCTGTCCCCACGTTTGGTTATGATGCCAAGATCAATACGGTCTACGGTCTCGGCGAGACCTATGGATATCACGGGGGCGGGCCGCAGCTGGCGATGGACACCATCAGCAGCTTTATCGGCCAGCCCGTGCAGTATTACGCCATGGTCAACTTCCAGGGATTTGTGGAGTTGATTGACCTGATCGGCGGCGTGGATGTAGCCGTGCCTTTTACCATCTATGATGACGCCTATCCGACCGACGATTACCTGACCACCACCTTCTATCTGGAGGCAGGGATTCAGCACCTTGACGGGGAGACGGCGCTGAAGTATGTCCGCACGCGAAATGTGGACGACGACTATGGCCGGGCGGAACGACAGCAGGCTGTGATCCGGGCCGTGTTGGACAAGGTGATGCGCACGGATATGCTGACACAGTTGCTGCCCAATCTGCCGCGCCTGCTGCTGACGATGCGAAATACGGTCGAGACCGATATGCCGATGGCGCTCCAACTAGAGCTTGCCAACTATCTGAGCACCCATTCGCTGCAGGAGGTGCGCCGCCTGGTGCTGGACAATCGCTTCGGTGTCGAGACCTATGCGGATAACGGCGCGTGGATTTTGCTGCCGGATCGCGCATTGGTACGGAGTGCGCTGGCTGATTTCTTTGGCGAAGGTGGCCCGTCGACAGTGATGGCCGACCCGGCCTGGGTGCGGATCGAAGTCCTCAACGGCACAGGTGAGCCGGGGGTGGCGGCACGCACGCGTGACCTGCTGCAGAGCCAGGGATACCAGGTGGTTTCGATTGGCGACGCCGACCGCAGCGACTATGAGCGCACAATCATCGTCAACTATGGCGTGCCTGATGAACTGGTCAAACAAGTCGGGACTGACCTGCATCTACAACCGGATCGTTCTAGTCTGCAAGGTCTGCATGTATCGGCCCCGATTGACGTGCGGATTGTGGTGGGGCGCGATTTCCTGACACAACTTCAGTAACGCGCCTTCACAGGCTATGCTTGTGAGCGATCCATCCCCGATGTAGTGACTAGGCCCGGTGATCCGGGCTTTTTTGTCGGCAGGACCGGCAACTCCGCTAGCGGTTCTTGCATCAACAACCGATCATCACCATTCCAGGGAGGCGACGTGAAGCGTAGCATATGGTTAGGCGCGGCGGCAGGCGTGGGCGCGGCGGCCTACGCTTGGCTGTGGCACATTCCGTTTGTCCGCCCTCAGCAACCGCCGCGGCCTGCACTGAGCTATGGCGAGGCATTGACCCGGCTGCAACAGCTTCAGGCGGAGGAAGGGCCGGAGATCAACCCGCTCTGCCGGACGCAGTTGCTGACGCATGACCCACCATCTCGCCGCGCGGTGATGCTCTATCACGGGTACACCAACTGCCCCCACCAGTTTGAGCGGTTGGCGGCGCGGCTGCACGCGGCAGGCTACACGGTCTTTATCCCGCGGCTTCCGCTGCACGGCCAGGTCAACCGCAGACCGAACGACCTGGACAGGTTGACCGTGCAGCGCGCCATCGACTTTGTACAGACGACAGTTGACCTGGCCGCAGGGCTGGCGGACGAACTGACCGTGCTGGGGTTTTCGTTTGGGGGAATCCTGGCCGGATGGGCAGCGCACCACCGGCCGGAAGTGCAGCGGGCCTTGTTGGTATCTGCTGCGTTTGGGTTGAAGGCGGTACGCTACCGGCGGCTCTACGCGGCGCTACTGCCCCGGCTGCCGGAGCAGTTCCGCTGGTGGGACCCCGTACTGCAGGATCGGCACCCTGGCCCGGCGCACGCGTATTGGGGGTTTTCGCGGCGTGGGGTGGGGAATCTGCTGCGCATGGGGCTGGTGGTGGAATGGGCGGCGCGGCGCACGGCCCCGGCAGCGCGCTCCATCTGTGTGTTGGTCAACCCGAGTGATGAAGTTGTAGACAACCGCACGGTGCTTAGCCTGGCCAAATTGTGGAAGCGGCAGGGCGCGCATGTGGAGACGTGTGCCTTTCGGGCCGAAGATCAGTTGATCCACGACCTGATGGACCCGCTCCAGCCCGCACAGCAGGTGGAAAAGGTTTATCCATTGGTGGAGCAGTTATTGCCTGCACCGGGTGTGTAGGACGGGGATGCTGACTAGGTGGGCAGGTGACCGGCCTATCCATTCCCCATGATCCTTGCGGAACGCAGAGGGACACGGGAGAACAATGTGCCGGTCACCTGTTTTGTTACCAGCTAATATGGCCGACTCGGCTGGGGTCGCCAGCGGGGGCGTAGACGATGCCGCCCTGAAAGCCCTGGGCGCGCAGCCCCGAGACCTCAAACTCCTGGGTGACAGGCATTCCCAAACCGATCCGTCGTGCGTAGATCGCCAGGGCTGAATCGGATCGGAACTCGACGCCGATGCGTGTCCAAAGCGCCTGGCGTAGCGCCATCAAGCCGGTGGCGCTCAAGGTGATCGGCCCAACGCCGTCGCTTGGCTTTGTAACCGCTGCCGGGGTGCTCGAAACGACGGGGACATAGATGTTATAATCTTCTTCCCCTTCTTCGCCTGGTTCTTGCTCACCCCCATTTGGATTGGGGACGGCCTGCCAAACCACGAAGAAGGAGATGTGATGGTTGGCAGGCAGGCCGCCGCCGCAGACCACTTCGGCGGCTCCGGCAGGGGCCCAACACCAGGGACCGCTCTCGCCGCGTTCGGGCACATAACTGCTGCCGGGGCCGATGACGATATTGGCCCAACCGGACTGCTCGCGCGTGTAGCGCCGCACATAGCCGTCATATTCGGGGTCGCCCAGCAGTTCAAAGCCATCGGACCAGAAGACGATCTCCTGCTGGCGTATCAGTTTGCCATCTGTGCCGATGACGGCGGCGAAGAGGTGGTGATCGCCCCCGGCTTCCTCGAAGTAATCGGGCGCGTTTGCGGGCTTGAGGTACTCATCACGCGCCCACTGCGGCACGGAGCCGGGCAGTGCAATCGGTTCCCAGGAGCCGTTACGCGTCGTGAAAACGTCCTTGACCAGATAGAGCACGTCGCCCGAAGCGCGGTCAGGCCGGGCTGCGACCGATTTGATGCTGACGTTGTAGAGTGAAACCCATTCGCTGATACGGGTATCAATGCTGGGGCCGCTCGGTCCGGGGGGTGGGGGGCTTGGCTCGGTTGGCTCCTCGGTGACGGGTTTTTCTTCGAGAGATTCTTCCCATTCGGCGCGGGGTACGGCCTGCCAGACGACAAAGGTCGAGACAGGGCGATTCAGGGGTAGGCCGCCGCCGCAGACGACTTCAGCCGCCCCGACAGGCGTCCAGCACCAGGGGCCGCTTTCGCCGCTTTCAGGTACGTAGAAACTTCCGCCCGCCATAAAGATGTTGGCCCAACCGGAGTTCTCCTTGGTACGCTCGCGGTGGTAAGCGGTATAGTTCGGGTCGCCAAGACGCTCAAAACCATCTGACCAGAAGGTGATTTCGTGATCCTTGACGAACTGTCCATCCAGCCCAATGATGGCGGCGAAGAGGTGATGGTCTGCGCCTGCTTCCAGGAATTCGGGGCGCAGATAGGCTTCGCGCGCCCATTGCGGCACTGAGTCGTCTGTACCGTCCGGCTCCCATGAGCCAGAGTAGGTCATAAAGACGTCTTTGACGAGATAGACGACATCGCCGATAGGCGGGTTGTCAGGCCGCTCGGTGATGGTTTTAACCGACATGTTGTATTTTTGGAAGTTGGGCGCGATACGCCTATCCACCAGCGGGCCGGTGGCCGGTGGCTCCTCATCTTCGGGGGAGGGTGGTTCTTCCGGCTCCGATTCGGCGTGCATTGAGACCTCTGGCATCGATGCCTCTGGCTCGGCTGGCTCTAGTTCGGCTGTCTCGGGTTCAGCCGCTTCGGGTTCGGATGCCAGGGGTTCAGCCGTGCTGGGTGTAGGCAGTTCCTCTGTGGCTGGTTCCTCTGCGACTGGCGCGCCAGGCGGTTCGGCAGGTTGCGTTTCAGGGACATCGCTGGCGGCAGGCTCGTCCGACCGGATGGCTGCTGGGGATAGTTCGGCGTCCGGCGCGGCGCTTGGCTGCGGCTCCTCCTGCGTCTCGGCCACTGGCGCTGGTTGTTCGGCGCTCAGTGCAGGGGCGACTTCGGGACCGGGATCGGTATCCGACTCTGACTCGCGCGGTGCAATGTCAAATACTTGTGTGTCCACCTGTAACCATGTGCCTTTTTCGGATAAGTCGGCAAGGTATGTAGCGGCCTTGCCTGCAATGTCGTAGGTTGACCAGGGTGTCGTATGTCCGAGGGTAAAGACGGAATAGCCCAACACCTGGCCTGAGAAGCGCTCTACATAGCGACCGCATTTCAGCAGTTGTTCGACATAGCCTTCGGCAGTGGTAAAGTTTTGCCATCCCGAAGGCTGGTCGCCGCGGATCTGGCCGTCGATGCCGAACTCGGTGACGGCAAAGCGCAGGCGGCGGAAGGGCAGCCGGGGCAGCACCTGGTGTTCCAGGCGCAGGATGTACCAGTCATAGGCGTTATTGGGGCCCCACAGGTCGGGCATGCCATATTGATGCACGGCGACGATGTGGCCGCGCTTCTCGGCGCGTTCCAGTGACGGGTAGACCCTTCGCCAGGCGGCAATGCGGTCGGTTTCAGGGAGGTCGGGGTTGCCCACGCCAAAACCGAGGATCGCGCAGCGGTAGCCGGTGCGCTCGGCCAGCCGCATGTGCGCCAACTCGAATTTGCTAAGCAGGGGCAGGTCTTCGATATCCTGCAGGATTTCGTTGGCAATCTGCCAGTAGTCCACGCCAGGGATGAGGCGGGCGCGCACAGTCTCGTTGGCCCAGGTTGCGGCCTCAACAGGGTCGTTCCGGATGTGTTCGTCCAGTTCGTGCGCGGGTGTCACCAGGCGAGCGACGACGACACTTTGGGGGCACACTTCACGCAGGGCGGTCACCTCGTCCGGGTCTGGGTCAAGGAGGGTGATCAGCCGCGGCTGCCAGCGGGCAAGCAAGTCAAGATGTGGCTGCACGCTGCCCACAATGTGGGGGCCAATGATGGCCCCCTTGGGTTCGGTCAGTCGCTCTAGGTAGGGCGTCGGGTCGGTGAAGCCGCTCCAGCCATCGCCCAAGAAGTAAGGTGAGAGCCGCAGGCCGAAGTGGAGATGGGGGGTGGCATTAGGGCCGTTGCTGCCACTCAGCCCGACGATCTGGCTGGCGCCTACTTGTTGGCCTTCTTGGACACGCACCTCGCTGAGGTGGGCATAGAACGTTTGGCCCCAGCGGTGGCCCAACAGGACGGAGCGGCCATAGTTCTGGTGGTCTTCACGCACCTCGAGTACGACACCGTGTTGGACCGCAACCACTGGTGTACCCTGGGGGAGGGCGAAGTCGATGCCAGGATGTCCACGCAGCGGAACGCCAGCATGGCTGACTTGACTAAATAGATCGGGCCGGTCACCAAAGCGTAGCAAAACCGGGAAATTCCCGACAAACGGAAGGTTGCGGAGCATAGACTGTCTCCCAATCGGTGCGGTGTTGTCTGCTTGAGCGCCGGACCCGGACACGGCGCGACAGTGGTTGGCCCGCATGAAATGGGCGCTGTGTTCACGCCATTATAAGCTTTGTTCGCAGTGGTGACAACTGACGCATGAGGCCAATCGGACTCCTTGCCGACGAAAAAAGAGGCCAGGCCCCTCTGAGAGAGACCCGGCCTCTGGTGCTGTCGCTGCCGAATTAGGCAGGCGTGGCGGTCAGTTCTGCCTCCGGTTTGGTTCCATTCCCGGCGAAAGGATTGTACTCTTTTTCCAAC
>CAZYQJ010000045.1:0-2733 GCA_964649925.1 uncultured Litorilinea sp. | reverse complement strand
GATGACGAAACTGGTACGCCCTTCCATCAGCACGTCCATCCCCTGCTGGATCAGCGCTTCGGTCAGTGTATCGACCGAACTGGTCGCTTCGTCCATGATGAAGATGTCCGGGTTTGCCAGGACGGCGCGGGCCAAGCTGATGAGCTGTTTCTGGCCCACCGAGAGCAGCCCGCCGCCTTCGCCGACCTGCTCGTCGTAGCCGTTGGGCAGGCCGCGGATGAACTCATCTGCGCCGACGACGCGCGCCGCTTCGATCACCTCCTCGTCGGTCGCATCCAGCCGCCCATAGCGGATGTTCTCGCGGATTGTGCCGGAGAAGAGATGCGGCGTCTGGAGGACGATGCCTACGCGTGATTGGATGGCGTGCTGGGTCATCTTTGTGTAATCCATCTCGCCGATCCGGATCACACCCTGCTTGGGTTCAAAGAAGCGACAGATCAGGTTGACAATGGTCGACTTGCCGCCGCCTGTCGGGCCGACAAGCGCGATGGTCTCCCCCTGCTTGACGGTCAGGTTGAAGTCGGTCAACACCGGGCTGTCATCTTCATAGTAGAAGGTGACATGGTCGAACTCGATGTCGCCGCGCAGCGTGCCTGGGTCAACGGCATCGGCGCGATCCTGAATCTCCGGTTCAGCATCCAAGAGCGAGAAGATGCGTTCCCCGGCGGCGATGGCCTGCTGCATTTCGGCATAGACGCGCGCCATTTCCTGGATCGGCCAGAGCATGAAGGTGACATAGGTAATGAACGCCTGGATGCTGCCGATGCTCAAGGTAGCCCCGGCGACGTTGATCCGGTTGACCTGCCATCCGCTGTACCAGAGGATAGCGCCAACCGCCAGCGCGCTGATCAACTGTACGGTGGGCAGGAAGAGCGCAGAGAACCACGCTGCCCTGTAGCCTGCCCGGTACATCTCGCTGGTGAGCGATCCGAAGCCGTGCAGGTTTTCTTCCTCCCGGCCCAGTGACTTGATCACGCGCACGCCGGTGATCGTCTCGTTGTAGGCTCCGGTGATCTTGGAGTTGATCCGGCGCACCTGCCGATACTCCACGATGATCTTCTGCTTGAACTGGATCGCCACGACGACGATGACCGGGATGACCACGCTGACGATCAGCGCCAGCCGCCAGTCGATGAACACCATGAAGTAGAGCGCGGTGAGGATGTTGAAGAACCCCCACGACGTGTCCAGGATACCCCAGGTGACCAGTTCGGCCAGCTTCTCGGTATCGGACGTGACGCGCGACATGATCCACCCCACCGGCGTGCGGTTGTAGTAGGAGAGCGAGAGCCGCTGGAGATGCGAGAAAAGCTGCTTACGCAGGTCATAGCGGATGCGCTCACCTAGGAGACCGGTGAAGTAGATAAAGCCGAAGACCATCCCTGCCTGGAGCAAGATCAAGGACCCGTAGATCGTCAGGAGCCGTGTGAGCTCTGCCCGGTTTCGGGCGATGATCCCGTCATCGATGATCAACTTACTCAGATAGGTAAAGTACGAATCGACAAAGGCGGCCCCTGCGATGAGCACCACGAAGGCGACCAGAAACGGCCAATGGGTCTGGGTCAACCCCAGGATGCGTCGCAGGGTCTTTCCGTTGAATTTTGTGTCAAACTCTTCTTCCTCGAACTCCAGGTGGTCAGACACGGTTTAACTCCTTTTGCAGTTCATCCTCGATACGGGTCTGGGCTGCATAGATGCGCCGGTACATGCCGTCTTGTTCGATCAGGTCCGCATGGGTGCCTGCCTGGACGATCTGCCCCTTGTTGAGCACCAGGATCAGGTCGGCCCGCATGACGGTCTGGATGCGATGGGCGATGATAAAGGTCGTGCGCCCTTGCATGAGCCGTTCCAACGCCCCCCGGATTGCAGCTTCGGTCTCGGTGTCCACCGCGGAGGTGGAGTCATCGAGGATCAGGATGCGGGGGTCTTTGAGCAATGTGCGCGCGATGGCGACACGCTGCTTCTGCCCACCGGATAGTGTGGTCCCTCGCTCGCCCACCAGCGTGTCATAGCCGTGGGGCAGCTTGGTCATGATGACATCATGGATCGCAGCCGCCTTGGCTGCCTCCTCGATCTGCTCCTGCGTGACATCCTTGCCCACGCTGTAGGTGATGTTCTCGCGCACCGTGCGCGAGAAGAGAAATGGCTCCTGTTCGACGATACCGATCTGTGAGCGCAAGAACGCACGCGAGTACCGCTTGAGTTCCACGCCATCGAGCAGGATGCGCCCGCTGGTGTAGTCATAGAAGCGGGGCAGCAGGTTGACCAACGTGGTCTTGCCGGAGCCGGTTGCCCCCAGCAACGCCACGATCTGACCGGGCCTGACATGGAAACTGATATCGCGCAGCGCCACGGCGCGCTCCGGAGCGTGACCGTCGTGGTCCGTCGCGCCATCTACATGGATGGCCTGGCCCGCGCCGTCCGCAGCCGCCCCATTGTTGCCCGTCCCATTGGTGCTGGCCCCGTTTTTGGCGGCCTTTGCATACGGCGACGGGATGATGGCCGGGTGTTCGCGGTAGGCAAAGCCGACATGGTCGAAGACGACGTCGCCTTGGATCCGCTGCGGCGGTGTAAAGCCTTCTTCGTGCATGACCTCGCGCTCTTGCCGAATGATCTCGGTCACGCGTTCCAGCGAGACCAGGCCGCGTGACATATCCACGACCAGGCGGCCCAGGTTACGCATGGGCCAGATGACGTTGAGCAGCATACCGCTGTAGGCCAGATAGGTTCCCA
>CAZYQJ010000044.1:0-16007 GCA_964649925.1 uncultured Litorilinea sp. | reverse complement strand
TGCGTCACTGTGCTGGGTGTATTGGGGCGACAGATCCTGTATCTTTTGTGCGGTTCTGACGTATACCTTACAGGCCACTTGTGCCGAACCCGGCATACCATTCCGGATTTCACTGATTAATCACATAGCTAGAGGAGAAGTTTCTGATGTTCCGACCCGCCTTTTGCACGCGCCGGTGGGCGCGGTTATGGGGGCTGGCATTGATCATATTGCTGGCCCTCCCGGTCGGGAACGTGGTCGCAGCGCCGCTAGAGCAAGAGGATGCTGCTGTCGAACCGCTGCTGTTGGGCCAGTATGCCTATGCATCCGTTTCCAGCGGCGAATCCCGTATCTATGAAGTCACCATTCCTGAAAGCGGCACTTACTTGGTGACCGCGGTCGATGAAACCTCCGCCAACGCCTTTGACCTGGTTGTCACCGATGCCGCCGGTACTGTGCTATATGACGATATCTTTGAGAGCGCCGAACTCACGCTGGATCCGGGCGTCCTGACGCTGGAGTTTATCGCCGTAGAGGATGGCGAGTTGTGGTTTGTCGTGTTGGGGCAGATCGGCAGCATGACCGACGACCCCGAACAGCCGGGCAAACTCAACACGGGCAGCGTCTACAGCGCCGACCGCGTCAATGAACCGATCTATGGGATGCTCTCTGTGCCTGAAACCCCGTACCCGCAGCAAGTCTTGATCTATGTGGAGCCGGGGGAGGACGATCTCTTCTGGGTCAGCGCCGAGGGCATCGAATCCGGCTATGCCAGCATCAGCACCGAGGATGCCAATATCCTGCACTTTTGGACGCACGGCGGCGACTACTTGATCACCGCCGAACCGATGGAGCGGCGGTCGTCGCTGACCCTGATCGCCTTTCTCAGCGGGCGGCCTAGCCCGATCACCATAGACGAGCCGGTCGAGGCTGTACTATCTGCCGGTGCAAGTGAAGTCGTCTTTGAACTCCAACTGGACACCGCATTCGAGAATCTGGTCTTGGATGTCACCAGCGATGAGGATCTGGGGGTGCGGCTGGTCGATAATTACGCCCATCCTGAAGTCGACCATGACAGCTATGGCGAACCCATGCTGGAGATCTCCGACTTATTCCCTGGCGTCTACTACCTCTTTGTCACCGCGCCCGAAGCAGCGGTAGCCGACATCCCCTTTACCTTGAGCGTCAGCGGGGATGCAGGCCAGGCCCTGGAAGTGCTGGAGAGTGGTGTTGCTGCTGCGGGCAGCTTTGCCGAGGGCCAGGCCTCTATTACCTATAGCTTCGAGGTCGCTCAGGCCGGGGCATTGGTCGAGGTACAGCTAGAATCCACCAGTGAGGACACGGATTTCGACATCAGCGCGGGGCTGCGTCCCGGCGAGGACATCTGGTCCACCTACACCTACGGATCCGATGATCGGCTGCAATTCGTCGCCCCTGTCGCCGGAATCCACTACATTACGCTGAAAAGCAATGATGGTGTGGGCGATTACGACGTCACTGCCACCGAAGGCGACCTGGCCCCTGCGCTGGAAAACAACACCACCGTCTGGGGGACCATTGAACCCAGCAGCCGCAACGTCTACCGGCTGGAGGTCGTCGATCCGGGCCAACTGCTGGTGCTTGCGCTGGTCGGTAGCCCGGAGGTAGACCTGGATTTGCAGGTCGCAGCCTACAACGCCAGGGGGGAACAGATCTCCCATGCCTCTGCGAGCACGCTCAGTTCTGTCGAGATCCTCAGCCATCTCCTGACCGAGCCAGGTATCTACGAGGTGACAATCTCGGCGTACTTCCATGACCAAAGCACCAACTACTTCTTGCGCACGCAGTTGACTGACCCTGGCCTGATCGCCGGTCAGTGGGCCGTCGACGCCGTGGCCAGCAGCCAGTATGGTGACGATAGCTATGCCGCCAGCCAGGCCACCGGCCCGCGCGACACCTTCCAGGCAGGCGATTACCCCACCGCCTGGGCGAGCAGCGAGGCAGACGGAGGTGAGCAGGCGTTGGAACTCATCTACCAGTACCCTGTGACGCCCTATGCCGTGGAGGTGTATGAGAGTTACAACCCGAGCGCGATCGTCGCCGTTGAACTCTATGATGCAGCCTCTGACGCCTGGATCGTCGCCTGGGAAGGGCAGGCTGTTCAGGCTGAGGAGCAGTACCAGATCAACCTCTATGAACTGGAATCTGTCGGCGTCAAGACCGACCGCATCCGGTTAGTGCTGGACACAGACGCGATCCCCGGCTACAACGAGATCGACGCCGTGCAGCTTTTTGGTCGCCCATAACACCTGTTCTCTGTTCCTTGTTTCTCCTGCTGGAGACCGGCGGCGCAACCTTGCGCCGCCGGTCTCTTTGAGGCCCCAGGGCTGCACGCAAACCCAAGTTGCATTTGAAGGCAAAGACGGTACAATAGGGGCGCAGCGTTCGTCTGACAGACCGTTTGACAGCCCGTGCTCAGGACGCCCAAAGCGTTCGCGCCGTCTTTTTTATCAGCCCACGGAACCCATTATGCAACAGCCCGTTCTTGCCTTTATTGACTGTGCGATCACCAGCGGCAAAGACGAGTTGGCGCGCGAGGCGTTGCTGGCCAATGTGGGGCGCTTCCGCTCCAACGGCGTGGCCCCACTCTTTGTCAACTGGCTGCGCGAACGCGCCGACCTGCGCTTTGTCTGCATGGTGCGCGACCTTTCGGAATTCAATGATTTTATGCTCGATGTCGTGCGGAGCGTGCCCGGCGTGCGTGAAACCCGCACTACCCTCAGCTTTGGCGGGCGTGCCGACATCGATGTCCTGTTAGAACTGGAGATGGAGGTCAACCCTAGCAGCCAGACTGTGGCGGCCAGCTTGTGGATCGACGTGCAGCCGGGGATGGATCGCCGCTGCTTCCAGGCGTTGCTCGACCTGCCCCCCCACCCTGAAGTGCGCTGCGTTTGGCTGCTCAACTGCTATCACAGCGCCGATTCCGACCTGCACATGATGCTGTTGGGCAAGAATATCGCCGCCCTGACAGGCTTTGTCATGAGTTGGGTGCGCACCGCACCCGGCGTGGTGGATACTGAACTGAGCACTGTGCTGGACTGGCGCTGGCTGGCCGGGCCGGAGGATATTGTGGAGTTGTGCGAGATGTTCTTCGCCAGCAACGCGGGCAGGCGCACGCACCCCGCGCCTGCCGCCAGGGAAGCCCCTGCGTCTGGTGTTGCCTCTGCCGCGCAAGAGGATGGCGGCAAACTCAGCGAGTAGCCGCCCCGCGCGCCGTCGTCGAAAGCCGCGCCATCACAAAGCGATGGCTCAACGCCCGGAAACGTCCCCAATCACCCCATTCAGGCCGCTCCTGGCCGACTGTATCTAGCCGTGCTGCCACACGACCGAGATCGGCGGGCGGGCACCACTGCCATCCCCCGATCCGCTCGCTCGCGTCCTGGGGCTGTAGCTGCGCCCCCGCGGGCATCCGCACCAGAAAATGATAGGTGGCGAACGCATGGCTGGTGGCCGTGCTGCGATGGTCAAACGTGTAGGCAACCACCCCCAGACAGCGTTCCACCTGGACTTGATCGGGTGCAGTGCCGGCCGTCAGCCCAGTTTCTTCCTGAATCTCACGCGCCAGTGTCTCCAGCACCGTCTCACCCTGGTGGATACCGCCGGTCGGCAGCCGGTAGGATCCCGCGGGGTAAAAGGTCTTGATGTGGAGCAGCAGCCCGGTCTGCGGGTCGCCGCGGTGCATCACGTAACAGATTTCGGCGCGGCGTCCGTTGTCGACCAACATCTGGTTTTCGCCGGTGAGAAACGGGTGATCCACCGTAAGCCGGTGCTGATGACAGGGCAGCACGCCCCAATCTGCTTCCAGCGCGGCCATCTCATCCGGGTCGAGCGCGGTTTGATAGGTGGCAGGCATGGACACTCCTTCATCTTCGGGCACGCCCCACTCTGGCGGCTGCCCCTCACTTATGGACTGGCTCCTCGCGCAGCCCACCGGCGATCACCTCCCGATAGGCGGCGATACGTTGGGCGCGCAGGCTGCGCTTGTGGCCGACCAGCCATTTCGCCCGCTCCAACGCCAGTTGCAGGCGAAACTCCCACAGCAGATAGGCGCGCAGCGCCGCTGCCCAGCGCGGCCCAAAATACTTCTCCCAATAGAGTACCTTGCTGCGGTTGAAGTGGGTGTGGCGGGCGGCGACCACCTGTTCGCTGCTGCGCCCTTCATAGTGGACCACCCACGCCTGCGGTGCGTAGACAATCCGGTAGCCCGCGGCCTTGAGTCGGCGGCAGAGGTCTAGTTCTTCGCTGTACATAAAGAACCGCTCGTCAAACGGCCCGGCGTACTCCGGCAGGCGCACTTCCTCCAGCGCGCTGCGCCGCGCCAGCATTGCCGCGCCGACCACCCAATCCACGTCCTGATGAAAGGCAGTGGGCCAGTCGGCCATGTGCATCCGCCGCGCCCACGGGTTATTGGGCCAGGCGCGGCCCAGCCAGGTGCTTTCAAAAAAGCCGGTTAGGGGCGCGGGGAAGCGGCGGCGGCTGCTTTGCAGGCTGTTGTCAGCATAGCGCAGTTGCGGCCCGGCCAGCGCTACCGTTTCATTTTCCGCCACCACCCGGTATAACTCCCACAGGCTGTTGCCGTGGAGCGCGCTGTGGACGAGTTCCGTGTCAGGGTTGAGAAAATAGACAAAACGCCCGCGTGCAGCGGCATAGCCGAGGTTGTTGCCTGCGGTGAAGCCCAGGTTGGTGGCGCTGCGGATCAGGCGCACCCACGGAAACCGCGCTGGCACCAGGTCGGGCGTGGCGTCCTGGCTGGCGTTGTCCACGACCACGACTTCCAGCGAGGCGCATTCCTGCGGCCCAAACCGGCGCACGTCCGCCCGGTCTGGGTGCGGCACGCTGGCGCGTTCAATGCTGCGCAGGCACGCGGCCAACAGGTCCCACACATTCCAACTGACAATGATGATCGACAGATCGACCGGCGTGGGGTCCTGGGGTGTGGTTATGGGCGTGTTAGTAGGTGCGTTGGACGACAAAATCGCACAGTTCCAGCATGGCGAAGCGGAAACGCGTGTCGGGCAGCCCCATCAGGTCAGCACGCGCTTGATCCAAAAAATCGACCGCTTCTTGGCGGGCTGCATGGATGGCGGGACCAGCGCGCAGTTCGTTCACCAGATGGGGAACCAGGGCGCGCCAGCTTTGCTCGTCACCGTCGGCAGCGGCGGCCACTGCCGTGTTCATCTGCGCCACCAGCGGCGATGTGCCGGGCAGCGATTGCAGAAAGTAGAAGAACGGCAGCGTCAACGTGCCCTGGGCCAGATCACTGCCTGCGGGTTTGCCCAGCGTTTCCTCATCGCCTGTAAAGTCGAGGATGTCATCCATGATCTGAAAGGCCATGCCCAGGTGATAGCCATAGTCGCGCAGATGCCGGATGTGCGCTTCGGGCAGGTCGGCCAGCACCGCACCGGCTTCGGTCGCCGCACAAAAGAGGCTGGCCGTTTTCGCATAGATACGCTGATAATATTCGTCTTTGACCTGGTGGAAGTTGTAGCGCGCAAAGAGTTGGCGCAGCTCGCCGTTGACGATGGTCTCCAGCGTATCGCTAAAGATATGGATCACGCGCATGTTGCCCGTCTCGGCGGCAAAGTGGGCTGCGCGGGCAAACATGAAGTTGCCTGCCAGCACTGTTGCTCCCCGGCTCCAGACCGCATTGAGCGTGGGCGCGCCGCGACGCAGCAGCGCCCCGTCGATCACGTCGTCATGGACCAGCGTGGCGGTATGCAGCATCTCGACCGAAGCGGCCAGGGCAATAATGCGGTCGTCGGTGGGCGCGCCAGCGGGGGGCAGGTCATGGCTGTTGGCTGACATCAAGGCCAGCGCAGGCCGCAGCCGCTTGCCGCCGCTGCCGATCAAGTCCACAAAGGCCATCTCCAGCGGGGCAAAGAGCGAAGATTCGACACTTTTCATCTTGGCTTCCACGCGCGCCAGATCGGTCTGCACCGGTTGCAGCACCTTGCCGGTATCCATCACCGTTTTTACACTCATTGCCCGCTTGCCCAATCTCTACGCATCTTCGCCTGCTGTTCGAGCGGCGTACCTGTTGCGTCCAAGCCAAAAAAACGTTGTGCTACTGCCGTCGTCGTGTGCGCCACCGCTTGCGGCGTCACCCCTGCCAGCCGTGCCAATTCTTCACAGACCAATGCCACATACGCCGGTTCATTGCGCTGCCCACGGTGGGGGTGAGGCGTCAAATAGGGCGCGTCAGTCTCCAGCATCAGCCGGTCGAGCCGTAGCTGCGGCACAAGCGCATGGAGGGCGCGTGCGTTCTTAAAGGTCACCGGTCCCCCCAAACTGATCACAAAATTCCACTCATAGGCGGCCTGAGCCAAGGCGATGTCGCCGCTAAAGGCGTGCAGCACCCCGGCGAAAGGCCGCGCCGCCAGCGGCGATGCGGCAAAGGCCGCGCCCTTCACCCAAGCCGCCAATGTCGCCGCCACATCCTCGTTGGCGTCACGGCTGTGGATGATGACGGGCAGCCCCAACTCGGCGGCCAGGTCCAACTGCGCCTCAAATGCCGTCTGCTGTTGGCTGCGCGGTACCGTGTCCCAGTGATAGTCCAGCCCGATCTCCCCGTAGGCCACGACCTTGGGCGCGCGCGCCAATTGGCGTATCTCCGCGGCGGCCTCATCCGTCCAGCCGTCACTGCTGTTGGGATGGATGCCAACTGCGATATAGACGTCGGCTTCTGCCGCTGCCAACGCCTGTGCCTGGCGGATGTGGGGCAGGTCAATGCCAGGGATGACCAGGGCCTGCACCCCAACGGCCCGCGCCCGCGCCAAAACCTCGCCCCGGTCGTCGTCGAACTGGGGCAGATCGAGGTGGCAGTGGCTATCCACCAGTGGGAGAATACTTGACATTTGTCATTCAATCATTGCTCAAACACACACCAAACATTATAAATTGTGTGTTTGTTCATTTTATCACAGAGACCCCCTCGTATAAAGTAGGTGGCCTTGCAAAAGGTAAAGAGTCGGAAGGTAGGGAGTCGGAGAAAGCGTGGCTGGCTCCGCTGCTGCCCTACTCCCTATCTCCCTACTCCCTATTCCCTATTCCCGCCAGTTTCAGCCCGTCGGCCAGGATCGCGGGGACGGCAGCGCGGTCGGTGGTCTCCGTGTAGACGCGGATCAGCGGTTCCGTGCCAGAGAAGCGCACCAGCAGCCAGCCGCTGTCGCCCATCACGAATTTGTAGCCGTCAAGGGTCACCTTCTCGGTGACCGGGTGACCACCCAGCGTCAGCCCGTCCACCTGTGCGGCGTCAAGCCGCGCCTTGGCCGCAGCCTTGACGGCGTTGTCGGTGACGCGCGTGTCGATGCGGTCGTAATAGTGCGCGCCCACCTCGGCAAAAAGCATCTCCAGCAATTGGGTGGGCGTCTTGCCGGTGCGAACCATAAAGTCGAGTAAATAGAGATTCGCCAGGATGCCGTCGCGTTCGGGGACATGCCCGCGGAAGGCATAGCCGCCGCTTTCCTCGCCGCCGATCAGCGCATCGTGTTTGACCATGGCCGGGGCCACATATTTGAAGCCCACGCCCGTGTTGATCACCGGCACGCCGTACCGTTGGCCCAACTTGTCCAGCATGGACGTCGTGCTGATGGTCTTGACTATCGGCCCGCGCCACTGGCGAATTTCGAGCATGTAATAGGCCAGCAGCCCAAAGACGCGCAACTGGTCGATGAACTCGCCGTGCTCATCGCCAAAGCCACAGCGGTCGGCATCGCCATCCAGGATGCAGACACAGTCCGCCCCCACCTGGCGCGCCACGGCCAGCCCCGCATCCACATTGGGCGGGATCGGTTCGGGCCGTTTCATCTCTGGATAGATGGGATTGCGGTCGGCGTGTACCTCGATCACCTCGGTTTTGCCGCCGCCCAGGATTTCACTTAGCCAGCCCGCGCCGTTGCCCCACATGTTGTCCACCACGATCTTCAGTCCGGCCTCGCGGATCGGCTGCACGTCGATCAGCCCGGCCAGGTGTTCGAGATAGGCGGGTTTCGGGTCAAAGTATTCGATCTGGCCGGTTTCAAGCGCCTGCTCCAGCGGGATGCGGCAGATGGCCTCCACATCCTGCGCGGGGGGGATGTGTGACTCGATCCGACTTAGCCCCTCTGGGTCGACCGCGCCGCCGCGCGCATCGCGCACCTTAAAGCCGCAGTCCTCCGGCGGGTTGTGGCTGGCCGTGAGGTTGACCGCGCCCAGCGCACCCTTGGCGGGTACGCTGTAGGAGATGACCGGCGTGGGCGTGGCCGTCTGGGTCAGATAGACCTTGAACCCGTTCCCGGCCAACACCTCGGCAGCCGCGACAGCGAAATGTTCGGCGGAAAAGCGCTTGTCATGCCCGACCACCACGCTGCCGGGATCCGTCCCTCCGCCGTTTTTGTGCTCGGCCAAATAAGTGGCAAAGGCCTGTGCGGCGCGGCGTACATTGGCATAGGTATAGTCATCGGCGATGCGTCCACGCCAGCCGTCGGTGCCAAACTTGATGTCACTCATATCGCCTCCTCACGCTTGCGTTGCGGTGTGGCTGGATTGCAGATCAGTATAGCAGTGCTGCAGGGGATTATAGAAACAAGAAGCGGCAATTTTACCACTCTGCCAAGAGATGCTGGGCGGCGCTGTATGGGTCTGTCTGCCGGGCCTGCACTGCGGCGACCAGCCCGTCAAGGCTCCCTGTGGGCAGGCGCGCCAGCAGCCGCCGGTTCAACTCGGCACGCAGGATGTTGTTCAGCGTGCGCGCCACGCGCATCTGCTCGCGCACAGCCAGTTCACCCGACGTTTCCAGCCAGGCGCGGTGCGCCAGGATGCGATCCGTTAAGGTGTCGATGCCTGTGCCGTCGGCGGCGATGGTCTTGAGGACTGACACACGCCATCCCCGCGCGGTCTGGGCAGGCGGCGAGTCCACCTGCATCAACTGGCCGTGGTGATGTATCAGGCGGCTGCTGCCATACTCCAGTTCGAGCATCATCTCCAACGCCTGCACCGTCTTGTCTACGCCGGGCCGGTCGGCTTTGTTGACTACCAGGATATCGGCAATCTCAAGGATGCCCGCCTTGATCGCCTGCATCTCATCGCCCAACCCCGGCGCTTCTACCACCAGCGTGGTGTGGGCTGTGCTGGCGATCTCGACCTCGGCCTGGCCCACGCCCACCGTCTCCACCAGGATGCGCTGGTAGCCTGCCGCGTCCAGCAGCGTGACCACGTCGCCGCTGGTCTTGCTCAACCCGCCCAGGCTGCCGCGCGTCGCCATGCTGCGGATAAAGATGCCTGCATCCCCGCTGAGGTTGCGCATGCGCACGCGGTCGCCGAGCAGCGCGCCGCCCGTAAAGGGGCTGGTGGGGTCAATGGCGACGACGGCGACTGTTTCACCCCGGCTGCGGAAGGACTGTGCCAGCGCGGTCACCAGCGTGGACTTGCCTGTTCCCGGCGCGCCGGTGATGCCGATGATGTGGCCGCGGCCGCTGTGCGGGTAGAGTTGCGCCAGCAGCGCGTGCGCCTCCGGGTGCTCGTTTTCCACGCGTGTGATGGCCCGCGCCAGCAACAGCCGGTCACCGGCCAGCACGCCTTCGGCCAGCCCCGCCGGGGAGGTGTTTTCTCTTGCCATGTCGATAGGATGGCTCATCTAGCGAGGGGCAGTCTGGGCCACAGCCTCTTGGATAAACTTGGCGATCTCTTGAGTGGAGGTGCCTGGGCCAAATATGGCGTGGATGCCTGCCGCCTCAAGCGTGGCGATGTCTTCGTCGGGCACAATGCCGCCCACCACCACGACCACATGATCCTGCCACTGGGCGCGCAGCAGTTCGACGACCTTGGGGCAGAGCGTCAGGTGTGCGCCGCTGAGGATGCTCAGGCCCACCACGTCCACATCTTCTTGCAGCGCGGCCTCGGCGATCATCTGCGGCGTCTGGCGAATGCCGGTGTAGATCACCTCGAAACCGGCGTCGCGCAGGGCGCGCGCCACGACCTTGGCGCCCCGGTCATGGCCGTCTAGCCCTGGTTTCGCCACCAGAACACGAATCTTTTCGTTGCCGTTTGTTTCGCGATGGATAAAATCATTCATATAGCGTCTTTCTTTGACAGGAACCAGGTCACACCGTATACTGGCGCTACCCTGTGACCCATTCTTGAGCGGCGTAGCATGTGCGCCAAGGGTTTCTCACAGGACTGAACGCAACTAGCGAGGAGTTCTTATGCACCGCATTGACCTAGTGTCGGCAGCGCCCCCTACCCGTCTGCCGCACGTCGTTGCCCGTAGATCTACCCTCGATCTTCCCTCGTATTGCGCTGCCTCCTGTTGTTGCCTCGCCGGTTGTCGGTCGTATCCCTGTACCTGTCCCTGTATTTAGGCCCGCTTACACAACCTGTCTTCGGTGTAAGTAGGTAGGGCCAACCATTTCATCTGCGCTAAGTCGATCCGTTTACGCGGCGATGCGCCGGATCTCGCTGCGTTTCTGTCGCAGTCTACCATGCTTTGCATCGCGATGCATCCCGCGTGGGGGTTGAGAACAAATCGACTGGATGGTTTGACGTGGGGGCTGTATCGGCAGCTTTCGCACATCGCCACCATCTATCAAGATACCATCCATCACACAATAGAACAGGCTATCAAGGAGAATCCTATGCACGTCAAACGCACCCCGTTGTTGAGTCTGTTATTGCTGGTTGTGCTGTTGCTGGCCGCGTGCGCTCCGGCCACACAGACTGCTCCCGCTGAAGGAACCGAAGGCGAGGCCACCGGCCCTGTCACCGGCGGCACGCTCACCATGTCGTTGGGAGAAGATTTCGTCACCTTCCACCCGTTCTATGACGTGACCAATATTCACATCAAGCCGACCTTCTTCGAAGCGCCGATCCGCATCAATGACGATGGAGAATTTGAGCCGTGGCTGGCTGAATCCTGGGAACTGGCCGAGGACGGGTTGTCGGTCACGCTCCACTTGCGCCAGGGGGTCATGTTCCACAACGGCCGCGAGATGACCGCCGACGATGTGGTCTGGTCGGTAGACTACGCCCGCAACCCAGACCTCGGCCATCACCTCAGCGACCGCTTCCAGACCAGCACGGGCGCAGAGAAGATTGACGACTACACCGTCCGGCTGACCTACAGCGAACGCACCGCTTCGCAACTGGACGGCATCGCGCGCCTCTATATCTTCCCCGAGGAAGCCGCCGAAACGCTGGACACTGAGCCGGTCGGCACTGGCCCGTTTAAGTTTGTCGAATGGATTCCTGGCGACAGCATGACCGCTGAACGCTTTGAGGACTACTGGCGTGAAGGGCTGCCTTATCTGGATCGGGTCGTCGTGCGGCCCATCCCCGACGAGCAGGCGCGGCTGGTCAACCTCAACTCCGGCAGCATCGACGCCCTGATGTTTGTGCCGCTGAGTGAAAAGGCAGGGCTGAGCGAGGAAGAAGGGCTGATCGTGGGCGAGGTTCCCCCTGGCTTCTCCTTCTACGCGTTCCTGATCAACGTCAACGCGCCGCCCTTCGACGATGTCCGCGTGCGCCAGGCGTTCCAGTACGCCATCAACCGTCAGGAGGTGGCGGACTTGGCCTTCCACGGCCAGGCCACGCCCGTGTTGGTTCCCTATGCGCCGACGTCCTGGGCCTATGCGCCGGACCTGGAAGAATACTATACTTATGACCCGGAACGGGCGCGCGAACTGCTGGCTGAGGCCGGTTACCCTGATGGTTTCTCGGTGCAGATATTGGTGCGCGGCACAGGCGGCCCGCATCTGGACCAGGCCCAAGTCTACCAACAGCAGTTGGCCGCCATCGGCGTGCAGGCTGAACTGGTCCCCACCGAACTGCCGCAGTATTGGCCGCAGTTGTTTGAAAGCAACTTCTCCATCGTCTCGCACACCACGGGCGATGCCACGGTCGACCCGAGCGGCCTCTTTGAAGGCGCGGCCTGCTGCCGTCCCTTCCGCAACTTCTTCGGGATCGAAAGCCAGGATTGGCTGCCTGAATATCGCGACCTGATCTTCCAGGCGCGCGAGGAGAGCGACCAGGAAGTTCGCAAGGGACTCTATCACGATGCGCTGCAGATCTTTCTAGAGCAGGCCTGGACGATCCCCACGGTGTGGGAGCAGTCAGTCTATGCCCACCGGGATACGGTGCATGATTTCCGCGTGGATATGGACGGGTTGATCTGGTTAGGGGAGACCTGGCTGGAGCAGTGACGAAGCAGGCCATAGGGGATGCCGCCCTACTTGACCGAGGGCGCGTGATGGAGGAGACTCGCACGGAAACCAGCAGAACTGCTGGCGCGCCGCCGTTGATCTGGCTCGCAGCCTGATGGGTGTACCCATCGCGGCCAAGCGGCGGCATCCTCTGGCCTGAAGGAGGGTTCTATCTGTGGGCGTCTATGCGCTCAAACGTATCTGGCAGATCGTGCCGGTGATGCTGATCGTCTCGGTCGCAGTCTTTTCGATCATTCATTTTATTCCGGGCAACCCCGCCCAGATCATCGCCGGGCCAAACGCCACCCCGGAGCAGTTGGCCGCGCTGGAGGCGCGTCTCGGGCTGGATCAGCCGGTCTGGGTTCAGTACGGCATCTGGCTCAAGAACGTACTCAGCGGCGACCTGGGCGTTTCTTATATCAATAACTATCCGGTCGGCAAAATGATCGCGCAGCGCGTCCCGGCCACGGTGGAATTGGCGCTTGTCTCCGGTCTGATCGGGCTGGTGATTGCCCTGCCGCTGGGCGTCCTGGCTGCACTGCGCCCCGGTTCGATAGTGGACACGATCACCACCATCTTTTCGGCGCTTTCATTTGCCATCCCTGGTTTCTTTTTGTTGATCCTCTTGATCATGCTCTTTAGCCAGGAACTGCGCCTGCTTCCGCCATCGGGCAGGCCCTCGCTGGTGGATCAGCCGGGGCTGTGGGCAAAGTCGGTGATCATGCCCGCCTTTACCTTGGGGATCGGGGTGGCCGCCAAACTGGTGCGCTATCTGCGTTCTTCCTTGCTGGAGGTCTTGGATCAAGACTATGTACGTACCGCGCGCGCCAAGGGCCTGGCGGATCAGATCGTCCTCTGGCGTCACGCGCTGCCCAATTCAATGATCCCGGTGGTGACGGTCTTTGGGCTGCAACTGGGCGACCTGTTGAGCGGCGCGATCATCATCGAATCGATCTATGCCTGGCCGGGCGTTGGGCGGCTGACCATCCAGGCCATTGAGTGGCGCGACTATGCGTTGTTACAGGCCAATGTGCTGTTTATCGTCCTGGCCTTTTTGCTCGTCAACCTGCTGACCGACCTGACCTATGGCTGGCTGGACCCGCGTATCCGCTATGAGCAGAGTTAACCCGGCTATGTCTACTGTCAAACTCAGCCTGCGAGAAGCGCATCCACCAGAAGCTGCCGCAGCCGGGCAGCCTCAGGACAGCCTGACCCGCGCCGCTGTGCGCGCCTTCTTGCGCCATCGCACGGGCATGGCCGGGTTGATCCTGGTGCTGGTGATGGGGGCATTGGCGTTGGCCGCGCCCTGGCTGGCCCCGTATGATCCGGTGGAGATGCACAGCGCCGACCGGTTCGCGCCGCCCTCGGCAGCCTATCCTATGGGGGCTGATGAGTTTGGCCGCGATATCTGGAGCCGCGTCCTCTATGGCGGGCGTGTGGCCTTTGCTGTGGGGGGCGTTTCGGTGAGCCTGGCGGCGCTGGTCGGCGTGACAATGGGCGCGGTGGCCGGGTATGAGTCGGGCTGGTTTGACGCTATTACCATGCGTTTCTTTGACGCGCTGCTGGCCTTCCCTGCCATCCTGCTTGCCATCGTGATCCTGGCCGTACTGGGGCCTGGGGCAGTCAACGCTATGCTGGCCGTGGCGATTGTCAACGTCCCGGTCTTTGCGCGGCTGGCACGCGCCAACATACTGGCCGAAAAGTTCAAAGATTATGTGGATGCGGCGCGCGCCGTCGGTGCGCCGCATTACCGCATCCTGTTTCGCACCATTCTGCCCAACAGCCTGGCGACGATCATCGTGCAGCTGACGGTCTCATTTGCGAGTGCGGTGCTGCTGGAGTCGTCGTTGAGTTTCTTGGGGTTGGGCGTGCCGCTGCCCGCACCGTCGTGGGGGTCCATGCTCAGCATCGGGCGCGGCTACATGTCCCAATCCCCCTGGTATTCGATCTTCCCCGGCCTGGCGATCATGCTGCTGGTGCTGGGCGTCTATCTGCTTGGCGACGGGCTGCGCGATGTGCTGGACCCGCGGCGGCAGAAGACCATTTAGGACCATATAGGACCATATAGGTCACGCCATCGGGTGACCATAGACGTAGAAGATGTAATCTTGATACAGGGTCTTGACGCCCAGGTCGTTGAGTAACCTGAGAACCTGGGCGCGGTGATCTGTGCCGTGGTTCACCACATGGAGAAGCACTTGCCACAGGATGAGGTCCCTGTCTTCATCGTCTTCGCCGTCTGCGAAGGGTTTTTCGAATAACATGTTGTCGCGCAAGGTGGCCAGATAGCCGCGCATATTTTGCTCGACCGTGTCCCAGTGGGCGCGGATGGCATTGCGGTTGTCAAAGGCGACAGGGTCCAGCGGTTCTGGTATTTCGACACCGCGCAAAGGGCTAAACCAGGCGTCATCCGCGCTGATGAGGTGAAGGATTTGATTGCGAATTGACCCGTGCGAGTAACCTACCTGGCGCGTGAACTGCTCGTCGGATAGTTGCGAGATATAGTTGTCCCAAATCTTGCGGTTTTCAGCGAAGTGATAGTCATAGAAATGGCGAAAGGCATCTGCATTCATGGCCTAAACCCCTCCTCTGTGTGCGAACAAATGGTCTGTTCCCGGCAGTTTACCAGGTTTCGCCAGGGGTGGCGAACCCAGCGAGCGGGCCGATCCATAGCATGAGCCAGTTGGCAGTTCACGCGTCACACCGATCCGCTGACTGCCAGCACAAAGTGACCAGCAAAATCAAGTGACGGCATTGCAGAAAGTGCCGATTACTTACACCGAAAGGAGCATGACACGATGGCGGAAAACATGAATCATTGGGAGCGGGTGCGCGCCGCGATCAAGGGTGATGAAGTTGACCGCGTTCCTGTGAGCCTCTGGCGGCACTGGCCGGTGGAGGATGAGACCGCACAAGGGCTGGCGAATGCCATGATCCGCTGGCAGCGGCAGTATGACTTTGACCTGGTCAAGTTCATGCCCACGGGCATGTACGGTGTGCATGACTGGGGGACGCAGACCGTCTATAACCCCGGCTTTCGCGGCAACCGCATTGCCACCAAGCCCGGGCTGACCGACCCGGAGGATTGGCCGAAACTCACCCAGCTCGACCCGCACCAGGGCGCGCTCGGCCAGGAGGTGGAGGCGATCCGGCTGGCCGCCGAGGAACTCAACGGCAGCGTGCCCATCCTCCAGACCATCTTTAGCCCGCTGACCACGGCCATCAAACTGGCTGGCGAGCGCGTGCATGGCGATATGCGGCTGCGCCCCGACTTGCTCAAGGAAGGGCTGGAGATCATCACCGACGTGACCATCCGCTTTGCCCAGGCCTGTCTGCAGGCGGGTGCGCATGGCGTCTTCTTTGCCACCCAGGGCGCGAGTTACCGCCTCTTTAGCGAAGCGGAGTATACTGAGTTTGGCGCGACCTATGACATCAAGGTGCTGAATGCCATCCGCACCGACGAGACGATCAACCTGCTGCATGTCCACGGCCTGGACATCATGTTTGACCTGGCCGCCAACTACCCGGTGGAGATGATCAACTGGCACGACCGTCACACCTGGCCCACACTCAAGGAGGCCCAGAGCCGCTTTGACGGGCTGCTGGTGGGCGGCATCGACGACCAGGTAACGATTGCCGAAGGGCCGATTGACAAGATCCGCTGGCAGGCGCGTGACGCCATCGAGCAGACGGGCGGGCGGCGGCTGCTGGTGGGGCCGGGCTGCGTTATCCCGACCAACACGCCTGACGCCCATGTGCGCGCCGTGATCGAGGCTGTGCAGGAGATGGCCGTCGCTAAGTAGAACGACAGCAAGC
>CAZYQJ010000043.1:15404-16141 GCA_964649925.1 uncultured Litorilinea sp. | reverse complement strand
CACAAGCAGGGCTGAGTTTTCCAAGCGAGATCGTTGTGATTGTGGTGACGCCCACGCCTGCCGGGGGGGGAGGTGGCGCTGCGCAGGAATCGCAAGGTGGGCAGGAGTCACAAGGCCAGCAAGAAGCGCAAGGCGACCAGTCCACCCCCGAAGCAAGCGGTGAAGGTGGCGGCGAAGGCGCGCAGGAAGGCGGCGGCGCACAGGCGGGTGAAGGGGAACAATCCAGCGGAGGCGAATCCTCTGGGGATGCCGAGTCCTCTGAGACACCTGAATCATCTAACGGCTCTGAATCGGAGGGGTCTGGATCTGAAGAGTCTGAATCCGAGGCTTCTTCCGATGGTGCGACGGAGATGAGCGAGGAGGAGTTGATCAGCACGGGCGAGCAGGTCTACGCCGCTGAGTGCGAGACCTGTCACCAAGCGGAAGGCGAGGGCACAGACACCTATCCCGCCCTGGCAGGCAGCGACATCGCCACGGCAGAAGACCCAAGTGAGGCGATCAACACGGTGGTGGAGGGGCGCGGGGAGATGCCGAGCTTTGGCGACCAGTTGGCCCCTGAGGAGATCGCAGCGGTGCTGTCGTATGTGCGCAACGCGTGGGACAATCAGGCATCCGTGGTGGAGGTAGCGCAGGTGGAGGGAGGCGGTGATCAAGGCCAGCAGGAGAATGGTGAGCAGCAGGGCGACGAACAAGCCAGCGATCAACAAGAGGGTGAAGATCAGAGCGGCGATCAACAG
>CAZYQJ010000043.1:0-15304 GCA_964649925.1 uncultured Litorilinea sp. | reverse complement strand
CAGAAGACCCAAGTGAGGCGATCAACACAGTGGTGGAGGGGCGCGGGGAGATGCCGAGCTTTGGCGACCAGTTGGCTCCAGAGGAGATTGCAGCCGTACTGTCGTATGTACGTAGTTCATGGGACAATCAGGCGCCGGTGGTGGAGGTGGCGCAGGTGGAGGGTGGTGGCGATCAAGGCCAGCAGCAGAATGGTGAGCCGCAGGACGACGAACAAGCCAGCGATCAACAAGAGGGTGAAGATCAGAGCGGCGATCAACAGGGGGGTGATCAGGCTGCCCAGGGTGAGGCCACACCGTCCGGTGAAGGCGCGGGCGGCGAAGGCGCTGAACAAGAGGAGGGCCAGCCCGCCGACCAGGAGGCGGAGTCTACACCCACACCAGAAGCGGGCGAGACAGGGGACAGCACCGGGGACGCTTCCGGCGGACAGCCTGCTTCCGAACCGATCCAGATCCAGATTCAGATCGTGGTGGTGACGCCTGAACCGGTTCAAGCCGGGGAATCCCAGGCTACGTCTGCACCGCAAGAGACGCCTGAGGCAGCGGCCTCTCCAACGGATGAAGCGGAACCCGCTCAGGAAGGCGAATCCGAGGCAACCCCCACGCCTGCACCGGAGGGGGACGCAGCACAGGATGACCAGGCAGAGGCCATCCTGCCGCCGGAGGCGGACGGTGCCGAAGCAGAGTCCGCACAGGCAACCCCGACTGCTGAGGCGGGTGCGGCGGAGGATGCTGCAGCGGAGGATGAGCAGGCGTTGATTAGCACGGGCGAGACCGTCTATGCCTCCAACTGCGCCGCCTGCCACCAGTTGAGCGGCGAAGGCAACAATATCTATCCACCGCTCAACGGCAATGCGCTTGTCACCGACGAAGACCCTGCACCGGCCATCAACACGGTGATCCAGGGGCGCGGGGAGATGCCGAGCTTTGGCGGCTATCTTTCCGATCAGGAGATCGCGGCGGTGCTGTCGTATGTGCGTAATTCGTGGGACAACCAGGCATCCGTGGTGACAGTGGACCAGGTGACGCAGGCTGAAGGCGGCGAACAGCCGCAGGAAGATCAAGGCGCGGCACAACAGGGCGCAGATCAGCCCAGCGATGATCAGCCAGATCAACAGGGCAGTACGCAGCAAGACGGGGATCAGCCCGCCCAGGAGGGCGCGGCGACACCCACCCCATCCGCCGAGGGTGAGGACGGCCAGCAACCGGAAGCGTCAGGAACCACAGACACAGGGGCATCCGCTGAATCGGGACAGACCATCCAGATCCAGATCATGATCGTTCCGGCTGCGTCGCAGGAGAACGCCGCCAGCCAGGGTGAGACGGCAGCGTCACCAGAGGGAGAAGCTGAAGCAACACCCACACCTGAAGAGGGTCAAGCGGCTGATGCCCAGGCGCAGCCCGCAGAAGGAGAGGCTACAGCAGAAGCCACCCCCTCACCGGAAGAAGGGGAATCGGAAGCGGAGGGGAGCGAAGGCCAGGCTACCCCCGCGTCTGAGGACGGCGAGGAAGATAGCGCGACGCAGATGAGTGAGGAGGAGTTGATCAGCACAGGCGAGCAGGTCTACGCCGCTGAGTGCGAGACTTGCCACCAGTCCGACGGCCAAGGCTCAGGCAGCTACCCGGCTCTGGCAGGCAGCGCGGTGGCGACAGCAGAAGACCCAAGTGAGGCGATCAACACAGTGGTGGAGGGGCGCGGGGAGATGCCCAGCTTTGGCGACCAGTTGGCTCCTGAGGAGATCGCAGCGGTACTGTCGTATGTGCGCAACGCGTGGGACAATCAGGCATCCGTGGTGGAGGTGGCGCAGGTGGAGGGAGGCGGTGATCAAGGCCAGCAGCAGAATGGTGAGCAGCAGAATGGTGAGCCGCAGGACGGCCAACAACAGGGTCAGCAGCAAGCCGCGCCCGAGGAACGGGCGAGTGGTGAGGCGGCTGCCACTGTCGAAGCCGGGGGCATTACGATCCAGATCCAGGTGGTGACGCCTACGCCAACCGGCGGCACAGGCGAGGAGACCAGCGCACCGCCTCAGGAGACGCCGCAGCCAGACGCAACATCCCCACCGGAGGAAGCCGCTTCGGCTGGAGCAACCCCCGCGCCTGAGGGTGAATCAGGCGGCGATGATGCCTTGCCCGAAGGCACGCCAACCGGAGAGCCTCAAGTGCCGGAAGGGGGCAGCGGCGCAGGGCAAGAGGAGGAGGGGGATGGCGGAGAGGCCGCAGCCGATCCGGGTGATGAGGTGTCGGTGGATGCAGGGGCAGGGCTGTTTACCCAGTACTGCGCTGCCTGTCACCAGGAAGCGGGGCAGGGCGTGGAGGGGGTCTATCCACCTCTGGCGGGCAACCCTTTCGTTACGGATGAAGATCCAACCAACGTCATCGACGTGGTGCTGACGGGGCGCGCCGGGATGCCCCATTTCGGCGCATATCTGGAGACGGATCAAGTTGCCGACGTGGTTGCCTTTATTCGCAATGCCTGGGGCAATCAAGCACCCGCACCCACGGTTGAGCAGGTGGACCAGATCGCCGAGACGGTTACGTTTGAAGAAGATGGACATTGAGAGATGCATAGCGTGGATCTGGCGTAGGCATCGTGGGTAGGCAGCAGCCAGCCCTGAAGCGAACGCATAGCGCCACACGAATACCAGTGTACGCAACGAAAAAAGGAGTATAGGTTTGGCAGATCCATTGAGTGCCCAGGTGGTGATCGTCGGTGCGGGCGTGGCCGGGATGCTAGCCGCCTACCGGCTGGCCCAGGCCGGTGTGCGCGTACTGGTACTGGAGGCCGGGCCGACCATCAGCCGCAGTGAGGCAGTGACCAACTATCGCAACGCAGTCGCCAAGACGCCCGAATCGCCCTATCCTGACACCTTCTATGCGCCGCGGCCCACGGTGTTGGATCTGGAAGGCTACTATGTGCAGGCCGGGCCTGTCTTCTTCAAGAGTACCTATGAGCGCCGCGTGGGGGGGACGACCTGGCATTGGCTGGGGACATCGCTGCGCCACCTGCCTAGCGACTTTCAGACGCGCACGTTATATGGCGTGGGCGAAGACTGGCCTATCACCTATGACGATCTGGAACCGTGGTATGGCGCGGCGGAACATGAGTTGGGCGTGGCCGGGGACAGCGGTGTGGATCTGGGGTCGCCGCGCAGCCGATCTTTCCCGATGAACGCCCTGCCGCTCACGTACCTGGACAGACGGGTGGCTGAGGCGGCGGCGCGGTTGGGCTATTCAGTGCAGGTCACGCCGCAAGCGCGCAACTCGCGTGTCTTTGATGGCCGCCCGCCTTGCTGCGGCAACGCTACCTGTGTGCCCATCTGCCCGATTGCCGCCAAGTATGACGCGACCGTGCATGTGAAAAAGGCACTGGATTTGGGCGTACAGGTGATCGACCAGGCGGTTGTCCACTTTGTGGAGGTGAACGACGATGGCTGGGTCACAGGGCTGCGTTTCAAGCGGCCCGATGGCCGGGAGGAGCGCGCCGTGGGCGATGTCTATGTGCTGGCGGCGCACGGCATCGAAACGCCCAAGCTTCTGCTAATGTCGCGTACCGACGCATTGCCCACCGGAGTCGCCAATACCAGTGACCAGGTGGGCCGCAACCTGATGGACCACCCCGTTCAACTGAGTTGGGCGCTGGCGCAGGAGCCGCTGTACCCCTTTCGCTCCCCGCTGGAGAACGCCGGGATTGAGGACTGGCGAGACGGCGATTTCCGGCGCAGCCATTCTGCATTTCGGATGGCGATAGGTGAAGATGGCTGGAGTTTCCCCGGCGTACCGCCCACGACGCTGGCCGCCGACCTGATCGCACAGGGGCTGCGCGGCCAGCAGTTGGCCGAGCAGATCAACGCCCACGCCGCGCGCCAGTTCCGGTTTGCCAACTTGATCGAGCAGATGCCGAACCCGGAAAACCGGATCGTGCCTGACTATGACCACCTGGACGCCATCGGGATCCCCCGTCCCCGCATCCATTACCAGCTAGACGAGTTTACGCTGCGCGGCATGGCAAAGGCGCGCGAGGTGAGCGAGCAGATCTTTCAGACGATGGGCGCGCTGCTCATCCAGCACGGCGAGGAGCATGAAGGCGCAGGGCATGTCATGGGCACGTACCGCATGGGGGCTGACCCCAAGACGTCGGTCGTGGATCGCGAACAGCGCAGCCATGACCACCCTAACCTCTTTTTGCTTGGCAGTGGGGTCTTCCCGACCGTGGGCACAGCCAATCCGACGTTGACCCTCGCCGCCCTAGCACTGTGGGCGGCGGAGACGATCCGGCGGCAACTCGACCAAACCCCGCGGCCGGCGGATCAGGGCCGCGCGCTGGGGTGAGGCGGCTGACCAAGAACCGGAGCGACCATGCACAAGCGACTCTACCGCAGGCGAATTGATCTCAAGCGAATGGTTGGGATGCGGCTGCGCCCCTGGGTGGCCGCTTTCGGATTGTGTTTGATCCTGGCGGTTGCCCTGGCTGCGTGTGGCGCGGGCGGCGCAGGCCAGGGTATGGGCGGGCAGCCTGAAGGGGGAGAGGAAGGCCAGCGAGACTCCACAGCCACGCTGGCGGGCGGAGACCCGCGGCGGGGCGCAGCCGCTATCCGCGCCTATGGCTGTGACGCCTGCCATACGATCCCCGGCATTGTGACCGCTAATGCCCTGGTTGGCCCGCCGCTCGATAAGTGGGGAGATCGCCAGTATATTGCGGGCAAACTGCCCAACGAGCCGGAGTTGCTCATCCAGTGGATCCGTTTCCCCCAGGCGATTGAACCGGGTACGGCCATGCCCAACATGGGCGTCACCGAGCAGGACGCACGCGATATCGCCGCCTACTTGTTCACCTTGCGTCGCGACTGACCGAGGAGCCTTCGCTCCCGTGGCCTGCACACCACCTAGCCTTCACACCACCCAAGCCACATCCATCGCACCGGATAGCCAGCGGTTTCGCCGCGCGGCTGTACCGCCGGTTGTATCCGAGGGATGTAGAAGTACCTGTACCCACTCTAGTGCAGCACTCCTATAGTGGTGACAGACAGCGGCAGCGGGCTGGTGGTTGATGCCGGTCTAGACATTCAGGGGAGTGGAGCATGGACGGGGTTTGTCGCTTTCATCGGGGCGCGCATGGGAGAGACCTATGAGCCGGACAGTTCTCATCACGGGCGGCGCAGGGTTTATCGGCTCCCACCTGGCCGACGAGTTGATCGAACATGGGTACTCGGTTCGCATCCTTGACTCGCTGCTTGACCAGGTTCACGGAAAGAATCAGCGACCAGACTACTTGCACCCCGACGTGGAATTGATCCGGGGTGATGTGTGCGATCCCAACGCGGTGCGCTATGCCTGTCATGGCGTGGATGTCGTCTATCACCTGGCGGCGCGCGTCGGCGTGGGACAAAGCATGTATGACATCGCCAAGTACACCGAGACCAACAACTTGGGGACTGCCGTCTTGCTTGAAGAACTGATGAAGCGACCGGTCGGCCAGTTGGTGGTGGCGTCGAGCATGAGCATCTACGGCGAGGGGCTGTACCGGCGTCCGGACGGCGCGTTGTGTGCGGGGCGTGAACGATCTCTGGAACAACTGAAGCGCAGCGATTGGGCTGTCTACGATGCGGACGGGCAGGTGCTGACCCCTGTCCCCACGCCGGAGACAAAGACCCCGTCGCTGGTCTCGGTCTATGCGCTGTCCAAATATGATCAGGAACGGCTCTGCTTGCTGGTCGGACGTGCGTACCAGATCCCGACCGTGGCCCTGCGCTTTTTCAATGTCTATGGCCCGCGCCAGGCGTTGTCCAACCCCTATACAGGGGTGCTGGCGATCTTTGCCTCGCGACTGCTCAACGATAACCCGCCCATCATCTATGAGGACGGGCAGCAGCAGCGAGACTTTATCAATATTGCCGATCTGGTGCAGGCGTGCCGACTGGCAGCCGAGACGCCGCAGGCTGCTCACCAGGTCTTTAATATCGGCAGCGGTGAATCGCATACGGTGCTGGAGATCGCCACACGCATGGCGGCTGTTATGGGCAAATCGCACATCCAGCCGCAGGTGGTGGGCAAATATCGCGTGGGCGATATCCGCCACTGTTTTGCCGACATCAGCCGGGCGCGGCAGGTGTTGGGCTATGCGCCACAGGTATCGCTGCAGACAGGGCTGGAGGAACTGGCGGCCTGGCTGGAAGGTCAGGTCGCTGTCGATCAGGTGGACGAAGCAAACCTGGAGTTGGAGAAACGAGGCTTGACCGTATGAAACAGACAGGCGATGGCCTTTCCGCCAACTCAGGGGCAGGGCGTGCGCGCCAACCGGCGAACGCGCCAGCCGTCGTGCCGCAGGAGTATGTGCTGATCGTGGGCGGCGCAGGCTTTATCGGGTCTAACCTGGCCGACCGTCTGCTGCGGCAAGGTGAGCGCGTGCTCGTCTTCGATGCGCTGTCGCGCGCGGGGGTTGAGCAAAACCTACGCTGGCTGCAAGACCATCACAGGGCGCGGGTGATGGTGCAAATTGCAGACATTCGCGACCGCCGCGCTGTGGACGATGCGGTGCGTCATGCCGCTCGTGTCTATCATTTGGGGGCGCAGGTCGCTGTGACGACGAGCATCGCCGACCCGGTGGAGGACTTTGAGATCAACGCCGGGGGGACGATCCATGTGCTGGAGGCGTTGCGCAGCCAGGGAAAGCGCGTGCCGCTGCTCTTTACGTCGACCAACAAGGTCTATGGGGATCTGGCCGATGTGACGCTGGCGCAAGACGCCACCCGCTATTACCCCACCGATGCGCGCATCCGCGCCCACGGCATCGGCGAGACGCGTCCGCTGGCCTTTCACAGCCCTTACGGCTGCTCGAAGGGCGCGGCGGATCAATATGTGCTGGACTACGCCCACACCTATGACATGCCGATGGCGGTCTTTCGGATGAGTTGCATCTATGGCGTACATCAGTTTGGCACGGAAGACCAGGGCTGGGTCGCCCATTTTCTGATCCGCGCGCTGCGCGACGAGCCGATCACCATCTACGGCGACGGCAAGCAGGTGCGGGATATTCTGTATATTGATGACCTGGTGGATGCGATGGAACTTGCCCATGCCCGTATCGACCGCACCGCAGGCCAGGCGTACAACATCGGCGGCGGCCCAAACAACGCCATCAGCCTGCTTGAACTGCTGGCGGTGATCGGGCAGCTTCACGGGGTTCCGGTTCGCTACAACATGGATGGCTGGCGGCGCGGAGACCAGCGTTACTATGTGTCGGACACGCACAAGTTTGAACAGACTACCGGATGGTCGGCGCGTGTGCCGATCCAAGCGGGGTTGACCCGGTTGTATCAATGGCTTCTGGATGCCCAACATGAAGACTCGGCTAGACCAACCGTCGAGTCGTTCACCAATGGCCTCGCCTCATCACAGGGGATGAACACATTGCCTGCCAAGAAGGAGCGCACCTATGGAGACTAAGCTCCAACCGGGCTTGCAGAGGGGCGCAGCCGCGGGCACGCTGCCGGAAACCATGCACGCCGTCCAGATCACGCAGGCTCAAGCAGTGACGCTGGTCGAGACGCCGATCCCGGCGCCGGGTGACGGCGAGGTGTTGGTGCAGGTGGAGGGCTGTGGCGTGTGCGGTTCCAGCCTGCCGCTTTGGGAAGGTAGGGAGTGGTTCAACTATCCCCTGCCGCCGGGCAATCCAGGCCATGAGGCGTGGGGCCGCATCGCGGCGCGGGGCGCTGCTGTTCCCGACGATCTGCGGGTGGGCGACCGCGTGGCGATGCTCTCCTACAATGCCTTTGCAGAATACGATGTCGCCCAGGCGCATGCGGTGATCAAGTTGCCGGAAAGCCTGGACGGGGTTCCCTTCCCGGCGGAACCGCTGGCCTGCGCGCTGAACGTCTTTGCGCGCAGCGACATTGCGGCGGGTAAGACCGTCGCCATTGTGGGCATTGGCTTTTTGGGGGCCATCTTGACAGCATTGGCCGCGGATGCAGGGGCGCGCGTGATCGCGATCACGCGGCGTCCGTTTGCGCTGGAGATGGCGCGCCAGATGGGCGCGGCGCACACGATTGTCATGGATGATCACTGGCGCATCATCGACGAGGTAAAGCAGTTGACCGCTGGTGAGGGGTGTGACTGTGTGATCGAGGCTGTGGGGACGCAATGGCCGCTAGACCTGGCCGCGGAGTTGACGCGCATTCGCGGGCGTCTGGTCATCGCCGGTTACCATCAAGATGGCCTGCGCCAGGTCAATATGCAGCTTTGGAACTGGCGCGGGCTGGACGTAATCAACGCCCATGAACGCGACCCACAGGTCTATGTGGATGGGATGCAGGCCGCGGTGGAAGCCGTGATTAACGGGCGTCTCGACCCTGGCCCGCTGTTTACGCACCGTTATACGCTCGACAAGACCGGCCAGGCCATGACCGACTTGCAGCAGCGTCCGGACGGTTTTCTGAAGGGGTGGATAGAGGTCACCTCCGGCTCTGCCGCCTATTCATCCGATTCCGCCCAGTTACCGAGGTCAGGGTAGCCTATGGCATCGCAACCCCTGCGGCTGTTGATGACAGCGGACACCGTCGGCGGCGTGTGGTCGTATGCAATCGAGTTGGTGCGGGCGCTTGGCTCTCGGCGGGTGGAGGTCTTGCTTGCCACCCTGGGCGCACCGCTTTCCCCGGCGCAGCGCCGCACAGCATCGCAGTTGAGCCACCTGACTGTCTGTGAGAGCCGTTTCAAGCTGGAATGGATGGACAATCCGTGGACGGATGTAGACGCCTCCAGCACATGGTTGATGGACCTGGCGCGCGACTTCCGGCCTCATATCGTCCACCTCAACACCTATGCCCACGGCGCGCTGCCGTGGCATGTGCCGGTGCTGATGGTAGGCCATTCGTGTGTGCTGTCGTGGTGGCAGGCGGTTAAGCAGGAGGCTGCGCCGCCCCATTGGGCGACCTATCAACAGCGCGTTCAGGCCGGGCTGTCACGCGCCGATCTGGTGGTCGCGCCGACGCGTGCGATGCTCAACGCCTTGCAGACCTACTATGGCCCGCTGCGTGCCGCCCAGGTGATCTACAACGCGCGGCGTGCCGGTGACTTTAGCACGGGCCAAAAGGAAGCCTATATCCTGGCCGTGGGCCGGTTGTGGGATGAGGCCAAAAACATCGCCGTTCTCGACCGGGTCGCGGGCGAAATTTCCTGGCCGATCTATGTAGCAGGCGAGCAGCGGCATCCGTCCGGCGGCCAGGTGGAACTGGCGCATCTGCACGCGCTGGGCCAACTCGACCAGGACCAGGTGCGCGGCTGGCTGGCCCGCGCCGGTCTCTATGTGCTGCCCGCGCGCTATGAGCCGTTTGGGCTTTCAGCGTTAGAAGCGGCGCTTTCCGGCTGTGCGCTGGTACTGGGCGACATCCCCAGCCTGCGCGAAGTGTGGGGAGACGCCGCTGTGTTTGTCCCGCCTGACGATCCCGCAGCGCTGGCCGATGTGCTGCGCGACCTGATCCGCCAGCCCCGTCGCCGCCAGGCACTGGCCGAGGCCGCGCGCAGCCGGGCCAGGCGGTATACACCCGCCATCATGGGCGAGGCCTATTGGCAGGCGTACCACGCGCTGATGGTTCCAGTCGGCGCGGCTGCGGGGGGGCGGCGTGAAAAGGTGGGGTTGGCAGCGCCCGCCTGGCATCCCCCTGTGAGCCCTGTGATCACCCCCGGCGATTAGTCACGACCGAAAAAGGCGATTCGTCATGCATATTGTGTTGTTTTACCATTCGCTGATCTCCGATTGGAACCACGGTAACGCCCATTTTTTGCGCGGGGTTGCCACCGACCTGTTGGCGCGCGGCCATCGCGTCGACATCTATGAGCCACGCAACGGCTGGAGCCTGGAGAACCTGACAGCGCAGCACGGCGCGCAGCCGCTGCATGAGTTTCGCGCCGCGTTTCCGCATCTGTCCAGCACCCCGTATGACCTGGATTCGCTGGATCTGGACGCCGCGCTCGACGGGGCTGACCTGGTGATTGTGCATGAATGGAACGATACGCAGTTGGTACGCGCCATCGGCGAACACCGGCGGCATCACTCACACTACCGGCTGCTCTTCCATGACACGCACCACCGTTCGATCTCCGACAGCCAGGGCATCGCTGCGTATCACCTGGCGGCGTATGATGGCGTGTTGGCCTTTGGCCGCGCCATCCGTGACCGCTATCTGGATCAAGGGTGGGCCGCGTGCGCCTGGACATGGCATGAGGCGGCGGACATCACGGTGTTTCATCCGATGGCGACGGATGAGATCGAGGGGGATGTGGTCTGGATCGGCAACTGGGGCGACGACGAGCGGTCGGAACAACTGCATGAGTTCCTGTTCGATCCGGTCAAAACGCTGGGGCTGCGCGGCAATGTCTATGGCGTGCGCTACCCGTCCCAGGCCCTGGACGCGCTGGCGGATGCGGGGATCACGTATCACGGCTGGCTACCCAATTATCGTGTCCCCCAGGTCTTTGCCCGTCATCGCGTCACCGTCCATATCCCGCGCCAACTCTATGTACAGGCACTGCCCGGCATCCCGACCATTCGCGTGTTTGAAGCGTTGGCGTGCGGCATCCCCCTCATCTGTGCGCCTTGGGATGACGCCGAAGGGCTGTTCACCCCTGGCCAGGATTATCTGGTGGCGCAGGACGGGGCGCAGATGAAAGCGCACCTGCGCCAGTTGATCCACGAACCTGCGGCGGCGGCGGAACTGGCGCAGCACGGGTTACAGACCGTCCGCGCCCGGCATACCTGCACGCACCGCGTGGACGAACTCCTGGCGATTTGCCGGGAACTCGGCTTGGAGACCGCGCCGGAGATGGCCCCTGTCGCTGCGGCGCCCGATCACCCACGGAAAGGATGAGGATGGAGATCATCTTTTTTGGTTCAAGCCTGGTCTCGGCGTACTGGAACGGGGCTGCGACCTACTACCGCGGCATCATCCGCGGGCTGCATGGGCTAGGCCACCGGGTCACGTTTTACGAGCCGGATGTCTATGGCCGCCAGCAGAATCGGGATATCGAGAACCCCGATTGGGCGCGTGTGGTGGTCTACAACGCCGAAGACGAGCGCGGGGTGCGCGCCGCGCTGGAGGAGGCACGCCGCGCTGATATGGTGGTCAAGACCAGCGGCGTGGGCGTCTTTGACGACCTGCTGGAAGCTGCGGTCATCGAGATCAGGCGTCCGGGCATGATCACCGCCTTTTGGGATGTCGATGCGCCCGCCACACTGGATCGCGTCCACAACAACCCCGCGGACCCGTTCCACCATTTGATCCCGCAGTACGATGTGATCTTCACCTACGGCGGCGGCGCTGCGGTGGTGGATGCATATACGACATTGGGGGCGCGGGCCTGTTATCCAATCTACAATGCCGCCGACCCCAACACCCATCACCCTGTGCCGCCGGATGATCGCTATGAAGGACTGTGCGGCTTCCTCGGTCATCGTCTGCCCGACCGCGAACAGCGCGTCGAGGAGTTCTTCCTCAAACCTGCGGCGCGCCTGCCTCAGCATCGCTTTGTGCTGGGGGGCAACGCGTGGGAAAACAAGCCGATGCCGCCCAACGTGCGTTATGTGGGCTATGTGTCGACGCGTGACCACAACGCTTTTAACTGCACCCCGCGCGCGGTGCTGAACATCAACCGGGCGAGCATGGCGCGCTATGGCTTTTCGCCGCCCACGCGCATCTTTGAAGCAGCGGCTGCCGGGGCCTGCCTGATCACGGATGCCTGGGAGGGGATCGAACAGTTTTTGGAACCGGATGCCGAAGTCCTGGTGGCCGCCGATGGCGATGCCGTGGCCGACTACCTGGCCTGGCTGGACGGCGTTCAGGCGCGTGCCATCGGGCGCGCCGCACAGCGACACATCCTGGCCGAACATACCTACCGCCACCGGGCCATTCAACTTGAGCGTATTTTGGATGCAGAGAGCCAGCCAAAAGTGAGGGCATGATGCAACAACCGTCTAATGGCGCAGACGAGCGGGGCAGCACGCCGTTGCGAATTGTGTTCCTCGGCCTATCGATTACCTCCTCATGGGGGAATGGGCACGCCACCACCTACCGCTCTTTGGTGAAGGCGCTCCAGCGGCGCGGCCATAATCTGTTGTTCCTGGAGCGCGATGTGCCGTGGTATGCCGCCAACCGCGATATGCCTGATCCGCCGTACTGCCAATTGGGGTTGTATGCGGATTTGGCTGAGTTGGCACAGTGCTACACGGATCGGGTGCGCACGGCAGACTTGGTGATCGTGGGGTCGTATGTGCCCGAAGGGGTAGCCGTGGGGGATTGGGTCCATCGCACAGCCAGCGGGCTGACCGCGTTCTATGACATCGATACGCCGGTGACGCTGGCGAAACTGCGCGGCGGCGACTTTGAATATCTGGAACCGCGGCAGATTGCCCACTATGACCTCTATCTCTCGTTTGCGGGCGGCCCCATCCTGGACCGGCTTGAACGCGAATACGGGTCACCGGCGGCGCGGCCATTCTACTGCTCGGTTGACCCCGCGCTCTACTATCCGGACGAACAGCCGCTGCAATGGACGTTGGGCTATATGGGAACCTACAGCCCTGACCGCCAGCCTGGGGTGGAACGGCTGTTGTTGGAAACGGCGCGCGTCGAGCCGTCGCATCGCTTTATCGTGGCCGGTCCGAATTTCCCGCCTGACATCCAATGGCCGCCCA
Source organism: uncultured Litorilinea sp. (assembly GCA_964649925.1). GTDB lineage: Bacteria > Chloroflexota > Anaerolineae > Caldilineales > Caldilineaceae > QEUY01. The sequence continues at coordinate 2,625 of CAZYQJ010000043.1, read as the reverse complement.
ATGTGGCGCGCATCGATCATTTGCCGCCCGGCCAGCACCGCGCTTTTTACAACAGCCAACGGTTTACGCTCAACATCACGCGCGCCGATATGGTCGAAGCCGGGTATTCGCCCAGCGTGCGCCTGTTTGAGGCCGCGGCCTGCGCCACACCTATCATCAGCGACTATTGGGCCGGGCTGGAAACCCTCTTTGCGCTGGACAGCGAAATCCTGGTGGCGCGCTCGGCGCAGGATGTATTGGATTATCTGCATGACCTGGACGAAGACCAGCGCAGGGCGATTGGCCGCCGCGCCTATGCGACCGTGATGCGCTTGCACACGTCCGACCACCGGGCGGCGGAACTTGAGGGGTACTTCGGCCAGTTGACCGGCAGCACACAGAGGACGCAGCCCGTTTCCAGCCGGGCTGTATCATGAGCGATGGCGCGCAAGGGAGGCAGACCATGCGTGAGACGATCCAATCGGCGCAGGAGGCACGCCTGTCGCACAACCATGATGGCCTGGCACAAGCGATTGCGGATCTAGGCCCCTGGTTTCACAATCTTCACCTGCCGGATGGCACGCAGACCATGCCGGACCATCCGCTGGGCGACTTTCCCGCGTTTAAGTGGGCGCAGATCGCACCCCATTTGCCGGAACGGCTGGACGGTTGGCACGTCCTGGACATCGGCTGTAATGCCGGTTTTTATTGCTTCGCCCTGGCGCAGCGCGGCGCGCAGGTCGTGGGCATTGACATGGACCCCCATTTCTTGCGGCAAGCTGCCTGGGCCGCCCGCCAGTTCGGCCTGCAGGAGCAGGTAACCTTCCGGCGCATGCAGATCTATGACCTGGCGCATGAAGCGCAGGTCTATGACTTGGTGCTGTTTATGGGGGTGTTCTACCACCTGCGTTACCCGCTGCTAGGGCTGGATGTGGTGGCGGAAAAGGTCAGACGCTTAATGGTCTTTCAGACGTTGAGCATGCCGGGAGATGAGGTCTATGAGCAGACGCGCGGCCTGGGCCTCAACGAGCGCGAGGCGATGCTGGAGCCGGGCTGGCCCAAGCTGGCCTTTATCGAACACGAGCTTGCCTCGGACCCTAGCAACTGGTGGGCGCCCAACCGCGCCGCCGTCGAGGCGTTGCTGCGTGCCAGCGGGATGCGGATCATCCAATCCCCCGGCCATGAGATTTACCTGTGCGAGCCAGACCCAGATCACCCCTCGGCAGCTGCCACCTGGGATCGCGGCCAGTTTTTGTCGGCAACCGGCCGCACGCGCGGGGCGTAGCGGATCACGGCAGTCTGTATCGCTCTGTATTGAGGCGGGTCACCCCGGGCGGACAATGAATACGAACAACTCCTTTCCTGATCCAACAACGCATCCTGAACTGTCGACTCCAGCGCGTAACCATGTGGTCGAGCGCAACATCCATGCGCTGTTGAGCCGCCAGCAGCAAGAGGACGCCCAGAGAGGTGTCCAGGACAAGATCGCTGATGCCATCACCAAATTTACCGGCAGTATGACCTTTGTTTTTCTGCATTTATTGCTGTTCGGTGGTTGGGTAGTCGTCAACTTGGGTTGGACGCCTTTGCCTAAGTTCGACCCGACATTCGTCGTGCTGGCAATGTTTGCGTCAGTCGAAGCGATCTTCCTGTCCACCTTTGTCTTGATCACGCAAAACCGCATGGCGGCCCTGGCAGATAAGCGCGCCAATCTCGACCTGCAGATCAGCCTGCTGGCGGAACATGAGATCACGCGTATCCTCAAACTGGTGCGGATGATCGCTGAACGCGATGGCGTGAACCTGGGCGATGTGACCGAACTGGAGCAGTTGGCTGAAGATGTCCAGCCCGAAGCCGTCTTGGACACCATTGAGACAGCCGAGAAGCGATCCGATGAGGAGGCCAAGAATCGCACACGCTGACAAACGCTTGTCGATTGTGCTGCCTCTCCTACTCCAGATCGCTGCTTAGGTCAGATACGTGGGCTATGCGACAATGGGGTAGGAGTCTATGGATATGATATTGTTACAAGAGAAAATAGGGGTTTGTCAATGGTTCCATCACGGAGCCTATGACGATGTGTTGGCGACGATTGAGGTATTGCAGGATTTAGGCGTCAAACACTTGCGTACCGGGATTTCCTGGGCGGATTTTCTGCGCCCTGACGGTCAGGCTTGGTATGACTGGCAGATGGAAACCCTGCACGCAGCCGGTTTGCATGTCTTGCTTTCTGTCTGGCATGTGCCGCCCTCGTTATCCGAAGGGGGAACATGCGCCAGCCCTCCCCGGCGGCTGCGCGATTTTGCCGATTTTATCGACCAGGTAATCACCCTCTACGGCGATCAGTTCCAGGAACTTGAGCTTTGGAACGAGCCAAACAACCGCTACAAATGGAATTTTCGCGAGTATGACCCGCAGTGGGCCAAGTTTGGTGAGATGGTCGGTACGGCAGCGTACTGGGCCAAAGCGCGCGGGCGGACGACCGTCTTGGGCGGGATGAGCCCTGTGGACGCGGCCTGGCTGGGGCTGATGGAGCGGTATGGCGTAATGCCTTACATTGACATCGTCGCCATTCATGGCCTTCCAGAGATGTGGTGGAATGATGCGCCCAACTGGGAATGGTATACCCACTGGTGCGGCTGGGAG
>CAZYQJ010000042.1:0-16244 GCA_964649925.1 uncultured Litorilinea sp. | reverse complement strand
TAGCCGATCTCAGCCATCGGGAGCAGGCCGCCGCTGAGGGCTGTGACCAGGCTGCCCGTCGCTGTCAGCGATCGCAACTCCTTTACTGTGTTGGACCCCGGCCTGCGTCCCGGCTGTGATCTCTGAACCTCCTCTTTACGATAGCTGCCCTCAAAGACGACATCGCCGCTGAGGTTTTGCATCCCCATCAGGCTGTCCACCGAGGCCTGCATACGAAAGCGGTATGCGTTGAACGGGTCGCTGACCAATTGTGGCACTGGAATTTCCTTCACATCGTCTTCGGTATAGACGGTGAGGGAAAAACCGAGCGCCAGTCCTGGATCTAGATGGGCGAGGCGATCAATCTCCTGCGCTGCCTCCTCGTAGGCTATCCACTCGATATCCTCCCACGGGATCGCCCAGGCGATTCCAACGGCCCCTTCTTCAAGACCGCCATCCACGATCCCGACCACCTGCCGGTCTGCCGTGAGGAGCGGTGCGCCTGAATGACCGGGCAAGACATTGGCTTGCAGGTTGAGCACCTCGATCTCGACATCCGGGCTGGCCCGTTCCAGGAAGGCACGCGTCCGATACGGCCCGCTGATCATGTGGTTCAGCGGCTCCTTGGCGACGTTGATTATATCCTGCGTTGCGATTTGTTGCGTGCGCCCATAGGGATAGCCGATCACCTGCAGGTCGTCCGGGGCATAGCGGTCACTCGCCTTGAGGCTGGCGCGCGCTGCTTGCCCCAGGGCTGGCGATGAGACCACCGCTACATCGCGCTGCACATCCACCCATTCAATGGCCAAGCCCTCAATCGGGAAATCGTCGTCATCGTTGAGCGCCTTGATATCCGCACAACCGGCCACGCCATGCAAGGCAGTCACCAGACCGTCAACGCCTTCCACCCGAAATGCCGTTTGGACGCGTGAACGGGGTGCGAACTGGCAGTCATTGATGATAAGGCGGTAGATGGCCGGTGAACTGACGAAGGCCGTTGGTTGGGCCATCGCCTGGCCGCTCAGCAGCAGGAGCACCAGGGTCAGCAGGATGCTTAGGGCGATGCGGCGCATAGGACCTCCACGATCTCTTTGAGTTCCTCCGGACTGGATACGATATCTGCTAAACGGCTGGTCCGTGTATCGGCCAGCAGCCGGACTTCGCGACGCAGGTCATTATCCGATAACCCGCGCATGCGCGCGCACTCATCGGTGGAGATGCCAAACAGGCCCGTAGTGCGTGACGCAGGTAGGGCGCTGGCGCCGCCCGTAGAGGGGTACTGGCTTTCAAAGAGCCGTTGGACGATGACCTCCTTTTCGAGCGGCAGCCCTGCCTGGATCCATGCCTGGGCCTCGCGCTCCATATCCCGGCCCCACCAGTCTTCGTTGCGGGCCTTCATGCCCAAGGTGGAACCGAGTACGATCCCGGCCACCAGGACTGCGGTCGGGATCGGGCTGACACTCCACTGTGGCCTGCCCTCGAATCCACTCATGGCGGCCACGACCGTCGCCGTCGCCGCGGTGATAGCACTGATCACGGTACTCACCACCGGCGAGACCGACAGGCCTACCAGCCAGCCGACGCCGATGCCGACCCAGGCGAGGCTGATGTAGATCGCGACGCGGTTGGGCGGCTTAGCGGGGAGCAATCGACTCACCGGAGGCAACGCTTGTTTTGTCGGTACTTCACCAGGGCGAACGATCTCCTCGGTCTGGGGTAGAGGGGATGTTTGACTCATGATCGCTGAGATTCTCCACTTGTGGCGTTGGGCGCATAGGCGACGTCAGCGTACGGTTTGTTGCAGGTTGCCTTTGGACCCAGGCGGATCACAGAGCCTGTAATGTGGATACCGCACCGGACGGAGCTTGGCCGCCAGTCGAACGTCAGCCGACTTTATTAGGAAGAGGTTGCTCGTCGAGCATGATGGGGCATCGCCTGGGGTCACCCGCTAAAGCGTAGCAGGCGCGCCAGACGATGGACGCTGTAACTGCCAGAGGCAGCCATCCGGCACTTTACGTGATAGCCTGCCATTTGTCAAGCCAATGCGAGAGGCCCTCTGCTGCGCGCCCGCATCGCGAGCCATGTTGAAACACGCATCGATTGGGGGTTGACAGTGCCGCCAAATGGCGCGAAAATGATCTGCAATCGATTGCACTGCAGTGCAATTCCAGACCCTTGCGACCCCCGATGTACATCTGGAGACTAACAGAAGCGGAGTTTGCGGTGCAAAATGGATCTGTGCGCACCATTGCTGATATTGCTAAGCTGGCGGGCGTGTCCCCCTCGACGGTCTCGCGTGCCTTGAATGACAGCCCCCTCGTCAACGCCGAGACCAAGGAGCGGATTCACCGTCTGGCCCAGCAGCACGATTTTCAGCTTCATGCAGGTGCGCAGGGGCTGCGTCTCCAACGCAGACAGACCATTGCCGTGGTCGTCGCCAAGCAACCGGACAATGAGCGGGTGATGTCTGACCCGTTTATGCTGGAGTTGTTGGGTGAGATCGCCAATTCCGCTACCCGTCACGCCTACGATGTGCTGCTCTCGCAGGCATCAGATGGCCGGGAAGACTGGTATCGCTACTTCATCGCCGGTGGCCGCGCCGATGGCCTGATCGTGTTGACCCACCTGGCGACCCGCAATCAGCAGACTGAGCGGTTGGCGGCAATGGGCGTGCCCTTTGTCGTCTGGGGGCCGATGCTTCCCAGCCAGGCATACTGCTCGGTGGGCAGTGATGACTACCAGGGAGGGTATACGGCTGTCGAACACCTGATCCGGCTGGGCCGCCGCCATATTGCGCTGCTGGGCGCGGAGAAGGATTGCCTGGAGATGAAGCTCCGTTACGACGGCTATGTGGATGCGCTGAAGGCTGCTGGCCGTCAGGTCGATCCCCGGCTGATTGAAGATTCAAATTCGTCTAGCCAGGCCGGGTATGAGGCGATGCGCCGTCTGCTGGTGCGTGCGCCGGAGATCGACGCTGTGTTTGCCAACAGCGATGTCATGGCTATCGGCGCGCTGGAGGGGGTGCGCAGCGCGGGCCGGACTGTGCCCGGCGACGTGGCTGTCGTCGGCTATGACGACATTGCCCTGGCCGCCTATTGCAGCCCGCCGCTGACGACCATCCGCCAGAACTTGCCGCTGGCCGGACAGTTGTTGGTCGAACGGCTGTTGAGCCAGATCGACGGGACACCAGCTGGCCCTGTGATGCTGCCAACCGAGTTGATCGTGCGGCGATCCTGTGGGGCGCTGCCGGGTTGACAGGCAGTTTTGTTTTTTTTGTGCAAGATTGCAATCGTTTGCATTATTGTTGCAATCTGTGTGATTATCGTGGAGGGGGTATGGCTATGGCGAGTGGAAACTGGCGTTTACGTCTGGAAGCAGTCGATCGGTTCAATGCGCTGCGCCGCCGCGCACAACTGGCGGAGTTCTGGGCCAAGTTGACCCGGCGCTGTAACCGGCTGCGACGCTATGACGAAGTGGCGAGACCCCATCGCGCCCCGCAGCGGATCGAAGGGGGCTATCAGCAGGTCCCAATCGAGGCCATCGTCGGCAGCGTGGGCCGCGCCCATGACTTCACACCCAGTTTTCTCCCCCGTCGCGGCGTCGAAGTTGAGCGCTGGGTTCGCCTCTATGCGGCGCTGCAGGAGGGGCCAGGGTTCCCCGAAGTCGAACTGATTCGGGTAGGCGACCAATACGTAGTAGAAGACGGCCACCATCGCATCAGTGTCGCCCGCGCCGCCGGTCTCAAAGATATCCCGGCGCATGTCACCCAACTTGTCATCACGCCGACTGGCGAGAATTCGGCTTCTCCGGCAGGGGTGATCATCTGCTGCTGCATGAACTGATCCCGACGCATCTCACCAGTGCGGAGTCCTTGGGAAAACCGTGGGGTCTGGTGTAGAGTAGACACAGCAGCCCATGACCCCATATCCTACGGAGGACGCGAGATGAAGATCGGCGTGGTCTATCCACAGACAGAGTTTGGTAACGACCCGGCGGCCATTCGCGACTATGCCCAGACTGTCGAAGCCTTGGGCTATACGCATGTGCTCGCCTATGACCATGTGCTGGGCGCAAACCCGAAGCGCCCTGGTGGCTGGCAGGGGGCCTATACGTATGAGTCGGCCTTTCAAGAACCGTTTGTGTTGTTTGCCTATATGGCCGCGGTGACCACCACCCTAGAATTCGCCACGGGCATTCTGATCCTGCCCCAACGCCAGACGGCCCTGGTCGCCAAGCAGGCCGCCTCGCTGGACGTTCTCAGCAACGGGCGGCTGCGGCTGGGCGTTGGGCTGGGCTGGAATCAGATAGAATATACCGCGCTCAACGAGGACTTTCACAACCGCGGCAGACGCATGGACGAGCAGATCGAGGTGATGCTCAAGCTGTGGAGCGATCCCCTCGTCACCTTTGAGGGAAAGTATCACACCATCCCCGACGCCGGGCTGAACCCGCTGCCCGTGCAGCGCCCGATCCCGCTCTGGTTTGGCGGCCATGCCGAGCCGGTGATGCGCCGCATCGCGCGCTGGGGCGCGGGGTGGATGCCCAATTACCGCAGCGCTGCCGACGCCCAGGCCACGCTGGCGGTTCTGGATCGGGAACTCGCCGCCCACGGGCGCAGCCGCAGCGACCTGGGGATCGAGGCGCGATTGGGCTATGGCGAGGGCAAACCCGAGGTGTGGGGACACAGCATTGCCAGTTGGCAGGCCGAAGGTGCAACCCATCTGACGATTAACACGATGGGCAGCGGGTTCACCACGCCGGATCAACACATGGCGGCGCTCGAGCGCTTTGCCGAGACCATGCTGCCCACCGCGGCAGCCTGACGGGGAAGCGAGGCAATCGGCCATGAGCGATCCCCATACTGATGTCTATGATGTGATTGTGGTGGGCGGCGGCATTGTAGGCGCGTCCGCTGCCTATCACGCGCTTCGCACGGGAGCCAAGACGTTGCTGATCGACCGGCAGGATGCAGGCCGCGCCACTGACGCCGGGGCGGGCATCTTGGCCCCGGAGATGAACCGCCGCGACCCCGACGCCTGGTTCGATTTTGCGGTGGAAGCGGTAGGCTACTATCCGGACCTGGTGGCGGCGCTGGCCGACGAGAACGCAGGCGAGACCAGCTATGCACGCTGTGGGATGCTGCTGGTGGCCGCCACACCGGACGAGCAGCCGCTTTTTGAGGAGGCCCAGCGCGCTATCCTCGCCCGCCAGAAGGCGCGTCAGTCGCCTTCGCCCGACGACCTGCACCCGGTAACGCCGCAGGAGGCGCGCCAACTGTTTCCGGCGCTGGGCGATGTGCTGGGCGCGCTCTACTACCGTCACGCCGCGCGCGTGGATGGCCGCCTGCTGGCGCGGGCACTGCGCCGCGCCGCCCAGAAGCGCGGGGTGCATCTGCTCGCGGGCAGCGTAGACCGGCTGGCCGTTGACGCGGCGCGCGTCACAGGTGTGATGGTGGGCAGCGACACCATCTCCGCGGCCACCACGATCATCGCCGGGGGCGCGTGGTCATCTGCCTTTGGCGACCAACTGGGGGTGCGCATCCCGGTGGAGCCGCAGCGCGGGCAGATCGCCCATCTGCAACTGGCGGGCGTGCAGACGGACGGCTGGCCGATTGTGGGTGCGTTCCGCGGCCATTACTTGGTACCCTGGCCCGGTGGCCGCGTGGCAGCGGGCGCGACGCGTGAAACTGGGTCCGGCTTTCAGGCCGCCACGTCGGCGGCAGGCATCCATGAAGTGCTGGGCGAGGCGTTGCGCGTGGCCCCAGGATTGGCCCCGGCTGACTTGCTTGAAATGCGCGTGGGGCTGCGGCCCTTGACCGCCGACGGCCTGCCCGTGTTGGGGCGCGTCCCTGGCTGGGAGGGGGTGCTGATCGCCACAGGGCATGGCCCCACCGGGCTGCAACTCGGCCCCTACAGCGGCAAGATCATGGCGGAGATGGCGCAGGGACAGACGCCCGCCGTGGATTTGAGGCCGTTTGCCATTGAGCGGTTTTAGGTGTGTCGCAAAAACAACCAGGGGGCCAGTACTGGCCCCCTGGGCGTACGCATGGCAAAGCGCACCTACCGCTTCCCCATTTTAGCCTTGTGTCTGTACCGCCGCGCCGTCCACCTGTGATGTTTTCTCCTCCGATTCCCTGACCGGCTCATAGACCAGCAAGGCCGTTCCAGAGTCAAAACGCTGCGTCTCCCGCAAGCGGAGCGCTACTCTGTTGGGCAGCCCTGCAAACAGGGGCGTGCCCTCTCCCAGCGCGACCGGGTTCACCAGGATATTGAACTGGTCGATCAAGCCTTCTTGCATCAGGCTGACGCAGAGGGTGTTGCTGCCAAAGATGGCAATGGTCTTGCCCGGCTGCGCTTTGAGCTTTTTCACCTCTGCAGCCGCGTCGCCGCTGATGACCGTCACGTTGTGCCAGCCGGGGTCAAAGGGCTGACGGCTGGCGACAACTTTATGCGTCTCGTTCATCACTTTGGCGACTTCGGGCGCGACCTCTTTCGCCTGCGGCGTGGGCCAGAAGCTTTTCATCATCTCATACGTCCTGCGCCCCAGCAGAAAGGTGTCCACTGTCTGGCTGCCATCGGGGGAGAAGGTATCAAAACTGGATGTCGTCCAGGATAGGTCGTGACCCGGCGCTTCAAAGTAACCGTCTACGCTTACGTTCATCAGCAGGAATATCGTCCTCATCGTCTCTCTCCCTGTAGCTAGGCATGGGAGGATGCGTTGGATGTCACCCTCTTTTTCCGTGATCTGCATAGAGTAGTCTACTACGGCCAGTCCGTTGGGAATTGTACAAATCCGACATCCTTACAGGTATGCATATCCCGCCAGGCCATGCAGAAACCCACCCTGCTTTTGCAGCAGCGTTTTGGGGGTAATCCCTGAAAGCGCTTTGACATCACGGATAAAGTGCGATTGGTCGTGGAAGTTTAGCCCGTGGGCGATGTCAGTCATCCTGGCAAATGGCCTCGACTTGATCAGCCGGATCGCCTCGTTGAACCGCCTCACCCGAATGTAAAACTGAGGCGAGACACCCACGGTTTGGCTGAACCTGCGTTCAAACTGGCGTTGCGAGATGTGCAGATGGTCAATCAGGTGTTTCACCGTCACACAGCCGATGTTGTTGTGGATCAAGGCGAGGCTTTCTTCTACCAGGGTATCACGGGTATTGGCCTGATCGCATTGGGCCAGCAGAAAGTGGGTGATCAGCGCGATGTGCTGCCGGTGGTTATCGCTGTTAAGCAGCTGGTCGTGTAGGTGTCCGGCAGAAAGCTCGCCAAGTTCCACGGTCTGATTGGTCAGGGCTGCGGCGTTGAGGCCAAACAAGGTGCGCAAGGCGTGCGGCTTGAGGATGACCTGTGTCATCGTATAGGGTCCCGGCTTGTGCTGCATCACGCTTGACTCGGTGATCTGCCCGTAGAGATACAAGGTGGGGATGGCGCAGGTATGCCTGGAGGGGGTGGTGATGCTCTCGATGGGGGAGTGCCCGTTATAGTGCTGAAAGACCAGGCCCGGCCTGCCGTTGAGACAGACCTTGATCGCCAACGCCTCATCGCCTGTATACTCGGCGACCCGAATACACTCTACATCGTTTTTCAGGATGTCAGGGGGTGGGAGAAGACTGAACCGGATAGGGTTTTGATGTGACATACACCTGCCCAAGACTGCTGCAAATCGTCGCGTGTGCAGGGGGATGCGCCCAGAATAGTAGGTTCTGCGGGGAAAGTCAAGAACATGCTTTCTGATCTGGCAACCAGCAATAAGACCGGTAAGAGGTTTTGACAGGCGAAAAACCAACACCGGCGGCCCGCCAGGTACGCGTGGTCTGCCGCCAGTGCTGGATCAAATGCTGAAATGTGCCCGGTCTTTTTGGATGCGAGACTATTGCGAAGGGATCAGGATCGCGACCTGGGTTTCTTCAGGCAAGCTGCTCTTGGTGATCTTGAGCATCTCTTGTGGATCGGGGGCAGAGACGCCGAGTTCGCGCAAGAACTTGTCCACGGGCTCCAGGGTTTGCGCCCAGGACGCAGTCAGTTCGGGCTGGTAGTAGTGCATTGGGATGACAATCTTCGGCTCGAACATGCCGATGACCTCCACGGCGCGCGTGGGGTCCAGCGTATCGCCGCCGCCGACCGGAACCATCAGAACGTCCACTTCGCCGACGTTTAGTTCTTCGATTTCGGCTTGGGCCGGAGCCTCGCCCAGATCGCCCAGATGTCCTACAGTGAGGTTCCCGAACTCAAAAAAGAAGATGATATTGCGCTCCAGCGGCTGATCCTCATGGCGTCGGTGATAGGTGGTTGCGCCGGTGATAAAGACGTTGTTGACCTCATACTCGCCCGGCCCGCGCAGCACCTTTGGCTCGCCGCTGACACGGCTGGCGCTGTTATGGCCGGGACGCTCATGGCTGACGGTGACGATATCGGCGCGCAGCCGGGGCAGTTGCAGCCCCACGCTGCGGTCATAAGGATCACAGATGACGGTGACGCCGCCTTCGCGGATGCGAAAACAGGACAGCCCGTACCAGGTAATGTCCATGCACAACCCCTTCTATGGGAGACCCTGCCCCGCTTCATTAGGCCCGCAATGGGCAGGGGCAGGATGACAAAAACGGAACATATGTTTCGTATCTCGATTGTACCTCAGGATCGGCCGCCAAACAAGCTAGACGTGACCTAGCCGTCAGTGTTACGGCAAACCTGGGCCGGTTGCACCTGCCAGAACGCAGTGATATGATACGCGGGCTTGTAATCGCATAAGTGGATGCCAAGAACGCTGTCGCCACGGAACCGCCGCGCCTGGTAGGTAGCGCCATTTCAAGCGCGGTTCTTACGGGATTGAATCATCCCGTGGCACGCGTTCTTGATCTGGAATATAGCAGTGCCAACACGAGTGGGAAGGAGTTTCGGATCGTGCAGCGCGAAGAGATGCGCCAGCTTATGGAGGATCAGGTCCAGCGTTCGCTGGCGGAAAGCGGGGTGGTAGTCACCGCCATTCCGGCGGACCAAATGCGAGCGGTGGTGAATGCCGTGGCCGACGGCATTTTTGCGGTTTTTGAGGCATTGGAGGATGAGGAGTTGGGCGCGCCGGTGCCCCGTACGGTAGCGGCTGCCGCTGACGAGATGCCAGGCGGAACGCCCCGGCGTACCGGTAACCACCATGAGGAAGCAGTGTTGTGGCATGGGCGGCCTTATTTGACCATCGGCACGCGCTACGAGTTGACCAGCCAGCGGTTGCGGGTTCACCGGGGCATTTTGGGGAAACGCATCGACGAGATCGAGTTGATCCGCGTCAAGGATACACGCGTCAAGCAGCACGCAGGGGAACGGGTGTTGAATGTCGGCGATGTGACCGTGATCAGTTCTGACGCCACGACCCCCGATTTTGTGTTGCACAATGTCCGTAATCCGCTGGAGGTACGCGAACTGATCCGGCAGGCCGTGATGAGTGAGAAGGATCGCCGCGGCCTCTATTACCGTGAAGATATCGGCAGCGAATAGGGGGCGGCGATGACTTTTGGCGCAGGAGATTTGGCGGTAACGCCGGTGGACCTGATGGCCGCGGCCCAGGCTGCAGGCGACCTGATCTTGCGGATGCAGGCCGAAGGGCTGCACAACGTCCGCGGCAAATCCAGCGAGGTTGACCTGGTGACCGAAGCGGATGTGGCGGCGGAGCAGGTCATCCGCACCACGCTAGCAGCGCGTTTCCCGGAGATCGACTTTTGGGGAGAAGAGAGCAACGAACCGCCTGAAAAGCCGTCGTTCTGGGTGGTAGACCCGATTGACGGGACGAACAATTTTGCCAGCGGGCTGGGCTTCTATGCGGTCAATATCGCGCTGCACCACCAGGGACAGACAGTGCTGGGGGTGACGTTGGAACTGCCCGCGCGGCGGCTCTTCTGGGCGGCGTTGGGCCAGGGGGCCTATATGCGCCAGGACGACGGCCAGGACGTGCGGCTGCATGTTAACGACGTCGACCGGCTGGGCGCTGCGCTGTTGACTACCGGTTTCCCCTATCACCGCGCCGAGCATGAAGATAATAACCTGCCGGAGTTTGGCTACTTTGTCGCCCATGCCCAGGGGGTGCGCTGCATGGGTTCGGCGGCGATGGATTTGGTAAACGTGGCGCGTGGGGCGATAGCCGGATATTGGGAAGGCTGGCTCAATCCCTGGGATGCCGCGCCGGGGGTGCTGATGGTGCGTGAGGCTGGCGGGAAGGTGACCGAGTATGGCGGCGCACCCTGGCAGTTGACGAGCCAGACGCTGGTCGCCTCCAACGGGCAGCCTGCACTGCATGACGCCCTGCTGGAAGGGGTCCGCACGGCGCGGCGCACGCTGAACGCAACGCTGCTGCCCGCCAGCGAAGGGGCTTAGTGCGCTGTTACCCCTGTCGCCCGCTGATGTAGGCCTCAGTCAATGCTTCTTTGGGGGTCACAAAGAGTTCGGACGTAGGGCGGTATTCGACCAGTTTGCCCAGCCAAAAGAAGCCTGTGAAATCAGAAACGCGGGCCGCCTGCTGCATGTTGTGGGTGACGATCACAATGGTGTAGTGGGCGGCCAGCCGCCGCATCAGGTCTTCGATGTGCAGGGTCGCCAGGGGATCGAGCGCCGAACAGGGTTCGTCCATCAAGATCACTTCCGGGCGCACGGCGAGGGTGCGGGCAATGCAGAGCCGTTGCTGTTGGCCGGGGTTGAGGCTGAGGGCCGGGACGTCGAGATCATCCTTGACTTCGTCCCACAGCGCCGCATCCGCCAGGCTCGTTTCCACGATCTCAGTCAGTTCTTTCGCTGTCGGACGCCCCAACACGCGCGGGCCAAAGGCAACATTGTCATAGATGCTCTGCGGGAAGGGATTGGGCCGCTGAAAGACCATGCCCACGCGCTGGCGCAGTTCGGTCACATCCACATCAGGGGCGTAGATATCCTGGCCGCTCAACAGCACCTGGCCTTCGGCGCGTGCCCCTGGCACGGTATCATTCATGCGGTTGAGCGATCGCAGGAACGTGGATTTGCCACAGCCGGACGGGCCGATCAGCGCCGTGATGTGCTGTTCGTAGATGGGCAGCGTCAAATCATAGAGGGCTTGAAAGCCGCCGTAATAGAAATCGAAGTCATTGACTTCGATCTTCGCCTTCAGATTATCCGGTTGGTGATCCGGTTGATTACCCGAAACGTCCGACGACATAATCCTCTGTCCGTTTATCCTTTGGGTTGGCAAACATCTGTCTGCCCGTACCGATCTCGACCAGTTCTCCATCCAACAAAAACGCGGCACGATCTGCCACACGCGCCGCCTGCTGGACGCTGTGCGGAACCATGATGATCGTATAGCGAGATTTCAGATCCGCCAATGAATCTTCCACCGTGGCTGTCGAGATCGGGTCCAGCCCGGAGGTTGGGTTATCCAGCAAGATCACATCGGGTTCGAGCGCCAGACTGCGCGCCAGGCAGAGCCGCTGCTTTTGGCCGCCAGAAAGCGCATAGGCGGAACTGCGCAGGCGATCTTTGACTTCATCCCATAAGGCGGCCTGTTGGAGGGCGCGCGTAATCCGCTGCTCGATCACCTGGGCGTCACGGATGCCCGCCATACGCAGCCCATAGGTGAGGTTGTCATAGATCGACCCCGGCAGCGGCGTGGGAATGGCAAAGACCATGCTCAGGCGGCGGCGCAGTTCGGTCACGTCGACGCTGGGTGCAAAGATATCCTGGCCGCGGAAGTGGACTTGCCCCTCGCGCTGTGCGCCTTCATTCAGGTCGGACAGCCGGTTGAGTACCCGGAGCAAGGTCGATTTCCCGCTGCGCGACGGGCCAAAGAGCACAAAGATCTGGTTGGGCGCAATGGTCAGCGTCACATTTTTGAGCGCGGTGATGTCGCCCGGATAGGTAAAGGTGAGGTGTTCGATTGTGATAATGGGCGAGGGATTCTGGCTCATGCGATCACCACTCCCTGCGGCGGCGCATATAGGTGCGCATCACGGTGGCGATCAGCGTCAACGAGAGTACGACCAGGAGCAGCACCAACGCCGTCCCATACTGGATCGAGAGCGGCATGCCCGGCACTTGGGTCGAGATGACATAGAGGTGGTAGGGCAGCACCATCGTCTGGTCGAAGATGGATCGCGGGAGTTCGGGCAGATAGAAGGCCGCTACCGTAAAGAGGATCGGCGCGGTCTCACCCGCGGCGCGGCCCAGGCCGAGGATGATCCCTGTGATGATGCCGGGCAGCGCCTGGGGCAGCACCTGATGGCGGATCGTCTGCCAGCGGGTCGCGCCCAAACTGAGACTCACGGTACGAAACTCCTGCGGCACAGCCAACAGGGCTTCTTCTGCTGTGCTGATCACCACGGGCAGGGTCATCAGCCCCAGCGTCAGCGAACCGGCAATAATTGATGTGCCCAGGTTCAAAAAGAGGACAAACGCGCCCAGGCCAAACAACCCATAGACAATGGAGGGGATGCCCGCCAGGTTGACGATGGCGAGGCGCACCCAGCGTGTGAGCCGTGTATCCCCGGCGTATTCGGCGAGATAAATGGCGGTGGCGATGGCGAGCGGGAAAGAGGCGATCGCAGTCCCAAAGGTCAGGAAGATCGTGCCCAGGAGCGCGGGCCAGATCCCCCCTTCCCGCATCCCGTTGCGCGGGGCTGTGGTGAGAAACTCCCAGGAGATCGCGCTCATGCCCTGGTAGACTACGTAGAAGATCACCAGCACAATGGGTAGGACGACGAGAATGGCAACCAGTGTGATCCCGGCTTTGACGAGCCGGTTGGTCTGTTGACGAGTCATCTTGCTTCCTTATACCTTGCCCCTCCGTGATGAGCCGCGCCCACCGATCAGGCGGCTTGCCAGCGTGTTGATGGCAAAAGTAATCAGAAACAGCACGATGCCGATGGCAAAGAGAACCTGATAGTGCAGGCTGCCCTGAGCCACTTCGCCCATCTCGGCGGCGATGGTTGCGGTCATGGTGCGTACCGGCTGGAAAAAGAGACCTGTGCTCAGTGAAGGGATGTTCGCTGCGTTGCCCGTGACCATCATCACGGCCATTGTTTCCCCGATGGCGCGGCCAATGCCAAGCACTGTAGCGATCACAAGCCCGTGGCGTGCGGCAGGCACGACAACGCGCCAGATTGTCTGCGACTCGGTCGCACCAATGGCCAGAGCCGCATCGCGAAATTCCTTGGGCACAGCGTACAGCGCATCTTCGGAGATGCTGATGATTGTGGGCAGCGACATATAGGCCAGGATCAACGACCCGGTGAATGCGGTCAGCCCGGTCGGCGCGCCCATCTGTTGGATGAGCGGGGCCAGGGCCACCCACCCCAGAAAGCCGAGGACGATGGAGGGGATGCCCGCCAGCACCTCGATGAGCGGTTTGAGGATCTCACGCAGCCACAGCGGGGCAAAGCTGTCCATGTAAATGGCGGTGACTAATCCCAAGGGGACGGCAATCACGACCGCGCCCACGGTGACCAGCAGCGACCCGATCAGCAGGGGCGCCAGGCCATATAGCTCCTCGATGGGATACCAGCGCGCGCTCAACAGATTGAGCGGCGAGACACGAAAGAAAGCGGGCAATCCTTCCCGCAATAAGAACAAAAAGATCAGGCCGATAATCAAGATGGTCGATAGTCCGGCTGCGCGGATGATCTGCTCGATCCACCATTCGCCTGTGCGGCGGCTGGGCTTTGCGTCCGCCGGTTTCGTGGTTGGCAGCGCCGCAGCCTGCTCCATTTTCACCATCAAATCACTGCTCCTTTAACTGACACCGTTGATAGGCCCTATTCGGTCGCAAGGGGGACAAAGCCCAACTCCGCCACGATCTGCTGGCCTTGGGGCCCCTGGATCCAGTTCAGGTATTCGGCGACGACAGGGCTGGGTTCGCCCGCAGTGTACATGAAGAGCGGGCGCGCGATTGGGTAGCTCCTATCCATGCCCGTTTCGACCGTTGGCAGAATATACGGTGAATTGGCATCGGCGGCCACCGCGATGATCTTCTCATGTTCGGGGTCGACATAGCCCAGCCCGTCATAGCCGATGGCTTTGGGGTTGCGGCGCACTTCGCTGGTAATCCCCACAGAGGAGGGCATGAGCAGCGTATGGGGCGCAAAGATGTCCGTGGCTTCCGGATCACCCCTGCGGACGACCTCTTCTAGAAAATAGACGTGCGTGCCGGAGTTCGTCTCGCGAGAGAGGAGGACAATCGGCGCGTCGATACCGCCCACCTCTTGCCAGTTGGTGATGCGCCCTGTGAAGATGTCGGAGAGTTGTTCAAGAGTCAACTGGCTGACGGGGTTGGAGGGATGGACAATAATGGCCAGCGCGTCGATGGCGACTACGAACTCCATCGGCACGATGCCGTTCGCCTCAGCCGCAGCGATTTCGCTTGCCTCCATCTGCCGCGATACATTGGCGATGTCCACCGTGCCGTTGATCAACGAGGCAATACCCGTCCCTGAACCGCCGCCGGTCACGGCGATGAGCAGATCAGGGTTAACCTGGCGATAGGCTTCAGCCCAGGCAAGCGCCAGGTTGACAATTGTGTCGGATCCTTTGTTTTGAATGGCTGTTTGGACGCCCTCGGCAGCCGGTGCATCCTGCGCCTCGGCGGCGCTGCACGCCGTTAACAACAACGTTGCGACCAACAACCAACCCACATACCGCTGTAGAATCGAAAGCGCCCTTGGCACATGTAGAGGACGCCTGTTTCGCTCCTGAGCCCTCAGAAATCCATCGCTTGCTTTGTCCACTCGACGTCAGCCATTTCGTAAACCGTAGAAGAATCTAAACGATATTGACGTGCCTGATTACATGATCAGGTGAGATGTCTCTCAGGCTGGGGTCACACCCCGGTCACCGTGTTAACCCTAGGCCAGCCTCGTTAACCATTTGATAATGAATTGTAAACGGAGTGTTAACGGGCTGTTGACGTTTGCCCGCTGCTGCGCTGTGTCCATCTCGAGCGCAGGCTAGGTAGCTGGGTATAGGCCGCTGTGTAGCCGCGCCATATTCTCTTTGCTAACGGCTTTGTTTGACTTTTGTGCGGCTCTCGGCTATACTACAGCGTGCCTTAGTGATAAGGTATCGTGCCCCTATGGTGGAATTGGTATACACAGCAGGTTGAGGGCCTGTGCCCGTTAGGGCATCTCCGTTCGAGTCGGAGTAGGGGCACCACTACTATAGTCAGATACCCCGCAAGGGGGATGACGTCCGGGCTCCTGTCGTTATGCGGCGGGAGTTTTTGTTTGCCAACGCCCCAAACTACCCTTTCCCATCTGGCTGCCGTCCGGTTTTGACAGCGGCTTGTGCTTTGCCTAAGATGGCGCGTATGCGAGATTCGCCAAACCTCGGCATGGTGGGCTACAGCCGTCGCACAAGAGACCGGAGATAGAGCTATGACAGACGCGACCCCTGTTTCGCATGAATATCGCACTGAAGTCAAACAACTGCTGGATATTCTCGCCCATTCGCTCTACACCGACCGCGAGATTTTTCTGCGTGAGTTGATCTCCAATGCATCGGACGCGCTCAACCGGGTGCAGTATGAAATGCTCACCAATTCGGACGTGGTGGGCGCGGACCAGGAGTTGGCGATCCGCATCACAGTGGATCCAGAGACCAAGACGCTGACCATTGCCGACAGCGGCATCGGCATGAACCGCGATGAGCTGGTGGAAAACCTGGGCACGATTGCCCATTCCGGCGCACACGCCTTTTTACAGAGCGCAAACCAGGGTCAGGCCGCGCTGGACGAGATTATCGGCCAGTTTGGCGTGGGGTTTTATTCGGTCTTTATGGTGGCGGATGAAGTGACGGTGACCTCCCGATCCTTCCGTCCTCAAGACCAGGCCTGGATCTGGCGATCCGCTGGAGACAGCCGCTTTACGCTGGAACCCGCCGCGCAGGAGGATCGAGGCACGGTGATCGTGGTTCACTTGAAGGAAGATGCGGCTGAATTTGTCAACAGCTGGCGCGTCGAACAGATCGTCAAGAAGCATTCGGATTACGTCTCATTCCCCATCTACCTGGTGGAGCCAGAGAAGGATCCGCGCGTCATCAACCGGCGCACCGCCCTCTGGCGGCAGTCTCCATCCAAGGTGGAAGCGCAGGAGTATGAGGAATTCTATAAACAGCTAACCTTTGACACCGAGCCGCCGCTGCTGCACATCCACATGGTGGCCGATGCGCCGGTCAACCTGCGTGCAGTGCTCTTTATTCCGGCCCGCCGCGAGCGCGGCATGCTCCACCTGCGCCCCGACCACGGACTGCGCCTCTACT
>CAZYQJ010000041.1:5442-16356 GCA_964649925.1 uncultured Litorilinea sp. | reverse complement strand
GGGCCAACATCATGCACGCGCAGCAGACTGGCCCCGTGCGCAGCGGCCAGCACACAGGCGCTGATCGTACCCAGCATCAGTTCGTCATGCGGCAGGTCGCCCAATACCTTAGCAATAGACCCCTTGCGCGACGGCCCTATCAGCAGCGGATATCCCCACGCCGCCAGTTCATCCAGACGGCGGATCAACGCCAGGTTCTGCGCTAGGCTTTTGCCAAACCCGTATCCTGGATCGACGATCTGAAGCCAGCGGGGCAGGCCCGCTGCTTGCGCGCGTGCCAGCGCAGCCACCAACTGGCGACGGATATCCTGTATCAAGTCGCCTTCCACAGGACGGGCCGCGCCAACGATGTGCGCATAGTCGCTGTCGACAGGCTGCATCCGATTGTCCATGACTGCCAGCGGCACATACGCCCGCGCTGCCACCTCGGCCAGATCGGGCGCAAAACGCAGCCCCCACACATCGTTGATCATCCGCGCCCCTGCGTCGAGCGCAGCACGCGCCACCTCGCTGCGGAAGGTATCCACCGAGATAGGCACGTCCACCGTCTCGACCAACGCCCGGATCACCGGCGTCACGCGTGCGATCTCCTCGTCCACGCTGACCAGCGTATGCCCTGGTCGTGTGGACTGCCCGCCCACGTCCAGACAGTCCGCGCCCTCTGCCACCAACTGCTGCGCCTGGGCAACGGCCCGATCGACCACCGCGTTGCCATCCTGTAACAGCCCATCCCCCGAAAACGAATCCGGCGTGACGTTGAGGATCCCCATCACATAGGTCTTCTCCCCCCACGTCCACAGGCGGCTGCCGATGGGCATCACCTTGGGCAGCGGGGGCACATCCAGGGCGCGCCAGAGTTCCTGGACGGTCTGCCCCAGCACGGGATGGCGCAGGTCAGGGTCGATGTCGCATAGCGGCTGCAGGACGAAATCGCGTTCAGCCAGCCGCGCATGGGGTATGTCTAGCGTGGGGCTTTGCAGGTGCAGGTCGTCGTAAAACAGGATATCCAGGTCGATCACCCGTGGGCCATAGCGCACGCCCGGCACCCGGCCCAATGTCTGCTCAGCCTGCTTGAGCGCGGCCAACAGGTCATAGGGGGCCAGGTCAGACTGAATCTGGCAAACGGCGTTGAGAAACTTGGGTTGGTCGAGTAGATAGGCGGGTGGGGTCTCGTAGAGGAAAGAAGTGGTCTGGATCGGGGCGAATTCGTGCAGCCAGTCTAGGGCACGGTGCAAATTGGCGGCCCGGTCGCCCAGGTTACTGCCCAAAGCAATATAGATAGCTGGCATACTGTTGATTTCTAGGTTTTTCTAGGTTATGGTCACATGTACAGGTTCACCCAATGGATCGATCTGGCCCAACCATGCGCCTGGCAGCGCATAGACCTGGTTCGGCGCCAGTTTGCCATAGCGACGGCGAGCCAGCAACCGCGTGCCCTGCCAAACTTGCACCGTTACCTGGCGGCAAAAACTCAGCACCTGGAAGATCACCTGACCCCGCGGCGGCGACGGCTGCCCAGGGGTGACGCAGGAGGGCGAAACCCAGGCCAGCGGCGGCTCCACCTCAATCGCGACGGAACGCGGCGGCCATTCGTCGTGGCGCAGGTAGTGGACGATGCTGTGTGCGGCGTGTTTCCCTTCCAGCGCGGCGGCATCGGCGGTCCGTGCCCCGCGCAGCACATTGCCCGCCGCAAAGACGCCGCGCGCCGACGTCCGCAGCGCGCCATCCACCTGGGGGCCGCGCGTCGCCCTCGCCATGACCAGCCCGCCCGCCCGCGCAACCTCCTGCTCAGGGATCCAGTCGCCGCTCAAGACCACCGTATCGCAGGGGATCACCTGCACCGCCGCATGATCCCCCTGGCTTACCTCAAGTGCCTCCACCCGGCGGCTGCCGATCACCCGGCGCACCGTGGCCTGTGTCAACAGCGGGATGCCCAGCCGCCGCTGCATCGCCCACCAGATCGGCGCGTAGGGAGTATATATCTGGTGCTGAGGGTGACCGGTCAGCATCGCCGCCACCTCCACGCCTGCATGGGCCAGGGTCATCACCGCCGACAGGCTGACCAACTCCGCACCCACGACGACCGCCCGCCGCCCTACACACAGCCCATGCTCATGGACAAATCGCTGAAGTGATCCGGTCGTCAACACTCCCTGCGGGCGGTTGCCGGGGATCAGGCGGGCAGGCGCGGGGCGCTCGCGACAGCCCGTCGCCAGCAAAATCGCCTCTGCCTGGATCGTCTGCCGCCCCTGCGGGCTGGTGACGGCCACGGTGCGCGGCCCTTCCCAGCCCGTCACCTGGCTTTCCGTCCGCACCGGGATTCCGGCGTCGGCCACGCGCGCGCGATAGCGGGCCGCGTAGCCCGGGCCGGACAGCACCCGCCGCAGGTCGCGCAGCCCAAACCCCGTGTGATGGCACAGCCGCGGGATACCGCCCACTGCCGCCTCGCGTTCGACGATGCACACGTCCGTGATGCCCAGCCGCCGCAGTTCCAACGCCGCGGCCAGCCCTGCCGGGCCGCCCCCCACAATCAACACCGCGCATCGATCAGTCGCCACAGCCATCCTCCAACGCCAGCAACGCCGCAAGCGGCAGCCCTGTCTCGCGCGCCAGGATCGTAGTCACCGCGGCCTGGCAGTGGAACCCCTGGCAGCGTCCCTGCAAGGCGCGTGTGCGCCGCCGCAACCCGTCCACCGTGTGTGCCGGAATGGGCGTATGACAGGCGTCCACCAGTTCGCCGCGGCTCACCCGCTCGCAAAAACAGACGATCCGCCCATAGTCGGCGTTGGCTGCGATCCGTTCCGGCGACTGGTACGGGCGCACCCCCACCTCGCCCAGATAGGGCATCTGCACCTGGCGCACGCTTGACTTGGGATGCAGCGCCAGCCGCGCATCGGCCAGCAGGTCACGCACGTACTCGGCAATCCCCAAACTGGCCGATACCCCGGTGGATCGGATGCCGCCCACGCAGACATAGCGCTCGTCGGGGTGCGCCAGAATTTGATAGTCCTTGTATTCCGTGGCAGCGCGCAGCCCTGCGTAGACCGCGGTCACCTCTTCGTCCAGCAGGGCAGGCAGCACCGCCCGCCCCTTGTCCAAAACCGTCTGCAGACCCGCCGCGGTCGTGGCGCGGTCTTCCCTGTCCTGGATATCTTCCGCAGTCGGGCCAAGCAGCACGTTGCCGTAGACGGTGGGGCTGATCAAGACGCCTTTGGTCACCGCGGTCGGCACAGGCAGCAGCACATGGTTGACCAAGCGCCGCGCCATCTTGTCAAAGACGATTAACTCCCCGCGCCGCGGCGTCACCGTAAAGCGCCGGTAACCCAACATCGCCTCAATACGGTCGGCGTACAGACCGGCAGCGTTGACCACATAGCGCGCCCGCAGGCCGCGGCCATCGCTCCACAGCGCAAAGTCCCCGTTGGGCAGACGGTCGATCTGCGTGACACGCCAGTTGCATTTCAGCGTCACCCCGTTGACCACGGCTTCAGTTGCCAACGCCAGCGGCAGGCTAAAGGTACACAGGATGGACTCCCCCGGCACGCACAGCCCGCCCAAGACGCCCGGCTGCAAGTGCGGCTCCTGACTATAGATCTGTTCCGGCGTGAGCGGGTGGACATCGGTCACACCGTTTTCGGCGGCGCGCGCCTGGATCGCGGGCAACGCCTGGCGTTGATCCTCGTTCCAGGCCAGCAACAGCCCGCCCAACCGCTCTACGGCCACGCCAGCCTGTGCCATATACCCGGCCATCTGCGGGTAGCTGCGGCGCAGCAGCCGCGCCTCCAGCGTGCCCGGCGTCGCATCAAACCCTGTATGCCAGATAGCTGTGTTGGCTTTGCTGGTTCCCGCGCCCACATCCGGCCCGGCTTCGACCAGGACACAGCGCAGCGTATAGTGCGAGAGCAGCCGGGCGATCGCGCTGCCCACCACGCCCGCGCCGATCACGGCGACATCATAAGTCTCCCCATCGGGGAACGATTGATCTGGCATAGGAAAGAACCTGCTTGCGTGGTCGCGCCCGGCGGGCGGCATCCGTGCGTCTATTGCCCGGCCAGCGGCGATCGTGAATGGGAGACAAACCGGAAACAATCGCCCCGGTACAGATCCTGGGCATATTCCACCACGCGCCCCTGCAGATCCGAACTGGTGCGCGTGACCAACATCAACGGCGCGCCCTCGGCGATCTGCAGCAGGGCAGCCTGGTCGGGCAGCGCGACCACTGGCTCCAGCGTCTGGTACGCACCCGCCAGTTGCACGCCATACTCCTGCGCCAGAATGGCGTAGATCGAGCGCGTTTCCAGGTCATACTGCGCCAGCCTGGGAAAATAGCGTTCGGGGAAATACGAATGCTCCAACGCCACCGGCATCGCATTCGCCAGGCGCAGACGGCGCACCGCCAGCACGGGATCGTCGAGCGCGATCTGCAACGCCTGCGCCATCGCTGCATCCGCCTGAGCGACGTGCAAATCCAGCACCCGCGCCCCTGGCGTCACCCCGCGCTTGATCAGGTTATCCGAAAAACCGATCAGCACATCCACCGGCTGATCGAGCACAGGACGGGTGACATAGTTGCCGCTGCCCTGGTGGCTGTTGATCAACCCCTGCTGGGTCAACACGCCAACGGCCTGGCGCACTGTCATGCGGCTGACGCCCAGATCCTGCGCTAGCTGCCGTTCCGCCGGGAGCCGGTCGCCTGCGGCAAAGCGGCCCACGCGGATCCACTCCGTGATCGTCTGCGCAATCTGAACATAGCGTGGTTGTCCGTCCCGATCCATCTCATCCATCATCAACCAACCGTCACCCTATCCACTCGATCTACTTGCCTGGTTGCGCCTGGCGGCGTCACTCCAGAAACAGCGGGTTTGTCCAGGCAACCTTGCCTTCGGCATCCACACACTCGGCGCGCAAATAACGCTCCTTGCCCTTGAGCCGGTACTCGGCTTCGGTGATGGATGCACCCGGTTCGGCGCGGCGTTGAAAGCCCCATTGCGTATGACCAATGAAGTTTATCGCGCGCGCCTCGGAACAGCGCAAATAGGCTACCCCGTCTTCGATGCGGAAGTCATGGATCGTGGGGCCGCTGGACGAATAGAACACGCCGCGGTTGAGCGCGTCCAGCAGCGCATCTTCGTCGAACCGTTCAGACTTGACCCAGACCCAGCCCCCGGCAGCGTCGTCGTTGATGCCGTGCGTATCGTCTACAGCAAACCCTGCCCAGCGTTTGCCCGTCGCCAGCACGCCATCCCAATGCACCGTCGCCAGCCCCTTGCCCAAGTCGGTGTGCGACGAGGTATTGTAGATCTCCACCCCGGCCAGCCGCTCCAGCGGCATCATCTCATCCCAGGCCATCCCTGACCAGTACGGGTGCGCCAGGAACATCAACCTGGCCTGCTGGCCCCAGGTATCAATCGCCTCCTGAATCGGCACGCCGTGACGCGCCCGTTCCACCCGGCGGATGCCGATCAGCACCACATGATAGGATTGGCCCACGCGGTTGCGCCCGTGGGCTAGTTCCACCCCAGGGATGGTGAGAAAGCCATTCCCGTTCAACGCCGACGCATCGGTGATCACATCATGGTCGGTGATCGCCATAAAGTGATAGCCGTGGTCGCGGTGAAACGCCACACTTTCCTCCGGCGTCAGCCGCCCATCCGACCCCGTGGTGTGGGCGTGCAGCGCGCCTTTGTACCAAGAACCTGGCTGGGTAAAGGCATTCACGTTGTCCATAGATTCCTCTTATGCAAATCGTCGCGATGGCTTAAGCTACGGTCATGCGTTAAGCCCATTGGCCTCGACGGCAGCGTCGCGCGCTTCCAACGGCTGGTCGTCCGCCGAGCGAGCGATCAGGTTGATCGTGCCGAGATGGCAGTGCAGCGTCGATCCTTCCTGGCCCAGAAGCTGAAAACGGCGGTTGCCGCCTACATGGATGCGCAGTTTGAACGGCCCCAGCCCTGTCTGTGCGATGACAATGCCGCCGGTCAGCAGCGCTTCTTCCAGCGCGGTCGTCACCACGTTGGGCATGGACCCAACCTGCGCCACGTCGATCACGTCAATATCGTCGGCGCGCACACAGACCCAGACCGGCATCCCTACGGCTGCGCCCGGCGGGTAGCGGTCTGCGGTCAGCGAGATATCGATCCCTTCCAGGCGCACCGTCGTCTCCGGCCCCAGCGCTGTGATCGTCCCTTTGAGAAAATTATTCGTGCCGATAAACCCGGCGCTAAACAGGTTGCTAGGATGGCGGTAGAGGTCGATTGGGCTGCCCTCCTGCACGATCTTGCCCTGGTGCATCAGCAACACGTTGTCGGCAATTGTGAGCGCTTCGGCCTGGTCATGCGTCACCATCAGCGTGGTGCAGCCCGTCTCACGCTGGATGCGGGCGATCTCCAACTTCAGTTCATCCCGCAGTTTGGCATCCAACTGGCTGAGCGGCTCATCCAAAAAGAGCACGTCCGGTTTGGGGGCCAGGGCGCGCGCGATGACCACGCGCTGCGCCTGCCCGCCCGAAAGCTGGCGATAGGTGCGGTCGGCCAGCCCGTCCAGCCGCACCAGGCGCAGCATCTCCAGCACGCGCCCCTTGATCTGCGCTTTCGGCCACTTGCGTAACTGCAGCCCCCACGCCACATTCTCATAGACCGACATGTGCGGGAACATGGCCGGTTTCTGAAAGACAAACCCCAGGTTGCGCTTATAGGGCGGCCAGCGCGTCACATCCGTGCCGCCGATGTAGATGCGCCCGGCATCCGGTTCTGCCAGCCCGGCGATACAGCGCAGCAGTGTGGTCTTACCGCAGCCAGACGGGCCGAGGATCGCCGTAAACGACCCCTCACGAATCTCCAGGTCCACCCTGTCCACCGCGGCCACATCGCCAAAGCGTTTGAGTAACCCCTCGGTGCGAATATTTGCCATAGCGATCCCTGCCCCCTATACAAAGATGCCGCGGAACTGCTTGCGAAAGACGAAATAGAGGATCTGCACCGCACCCAACACCACGATCTCCATCACCAGCACTTCGACCGCGATCCAGGGCGGAAAGCCGATGCGCCCCACATCGCGGAAGATGTAGAGCGAGACGGTCGGTTCATTGGACCCCAGGATGTAGGGCACGACAAAGGTCGTCGCGGCCGCGGTGAACCCGATCATGGCCGCGGTGATCAGTCCCGGTGCGATCAACGGCATGGTGATCTTGAAAAAGGTGTGCAGCGGGGATGCGCCCATCATCAGCGCCGCCTCTTCATAGACCGGGTCCACATTGGCCAGCGACCCCTGGATCGAGCGCACAACCAGCGGGACCGGCCACATGGCCGTGACCAAGGCGACCAGCCAAAACGCCCCGCGCCATTCGCTGAAGAACATAAAGACATAGACGCGAATCGCCGACGAGTAGATCACTACCGGGAAGATGATCGGCACGAAGATCAACACCGACAGCAGCGCGCGCCCCGGAAACCGTTTGCGCTCCATCGCATAGGCCGCGGGCAGACAGATCGCCAGGAGCAGGATCGTCACGGCAAAGGCCAGCTTCAAGCTGAACCACAGCGACTGTAAGAACCCCGGCCACAACACCTCGCGGAAGGCATTGAGCGACCAGTGGCGCGGCGGGAATACGATGTCGGACGTGAACGACGTCAAGACCACCTGGAAGAGCGGCCACATCAGAAAGAGTGCCAACAGCAGCGCATAGACATTGAGCGCAAGGGCCGCAGGACGTGAGATTCTCATGGCTGCCGCTCCGTTTCCTGTGTGCGCAGGTAGAAGTAAAACAACACCGCGCAGATAAAGGTCAGGATCACCCCCAACGCCGAGGCCATCGGATAGTTGAAGTAGGGCGTTACCTCGCGCTGGATCTTGTTGGTCAGCCAGTCGTTATACGGGCCGACCAGCACCAACGGGATTGTATAGGCCCCCACCCCACCCGAAAAGACCAGCAGAAAAGCCCCGGCGATCCCTTTCTTCGCCAGCGGAACCGTCACCCGCAAAAAGGTCTGCGCAGCGTTGGCCCCCATGGTCTGGGCCGCCTCTTCATAGACCACATCCACCCCGGAAAACGCGCTGCGGATCAACAGCACCGAGAGCGTGGGCAGCGACATCCACAAGATCACCGCCAGCGGCGACCCCACCAGCGAGATCGGCTCGCGGATCAGCCGCAGGTTCAGCAGCAGCCAGTTGAGCGGCCCCTGCGGGGTCAGCGCATAGGCCAGGGCATAGATGGTGAAAATCTCGCCAAAGATGGGGAGCAGGAACGAAAGCTCGATCATGCTGCGCCCCCAGACCCGCATCCGCGCCAGGTAGAAAGCGACCGGCAGCGCCAGCAGGATATTAGCGGCGGTCGTCAGAAAGGCGATGCCCACCGTCCAGACGATGCTAAAGCGATAGTCGGGGTTGGCAAACGCCTCGACAAAGTTGCCAAACTGAAAGGCCGGTTTGGGCACCCACAACACGCCCGCCAGCAGTTCGCGCTCAAAAAAGGCGAACGCGATCTGAAAGATCATGGGCACGGCAAAGATGGTCAGCATAAAGACCAGCAGCGGCGCTAGCAACAGCAGCGTGCCCCAGTGGGCCGCGCCCCACGCCCGCAGACGTTCGACCAGCGACGTGCGGGCAGCGATCTGGGTCTCGCCTGCCAGGTCAATGGTCACCGATTCTTGTGCAGTTACTTTCATGGGGATCATCACTCCAAGACCAGGGCGATCCTGGGATCGGCCCCGGATGACATGCGCCGGGCGGAGCCGTAGGTGCGGTGACGGGCCGCACCCACGACTCGTCTCTCCGCCGTTAGCCCAGCACAATCTGCTCGTATGTCTTGGCAATCCACTCGGCATTCTGGTTGTACCAAGGCCAATCCACGGTCACGATCAGGCTGCCGGGGTCTTCGGGGTGATACGCCTTGGCCCAATCCGGGATCAGTTGGCGCGTCTCAGGGCGGCAGCCCCCCGCATAGGCGACCAAGAACTGCGACTCGGTTACGTTCCAATGGTTGACCGCCTCGCCATCGGGCGTTTCCTTGTACCAGCCCGCGGTGTTCACCTCCGTGCTCAGCATCCAGTTGATCAGCACCCGCGCGGCGACCGGATGGGCTGCCCCACGCACCGCGCTCAATGTCTCGCGGTTGGAGACGATCCCCGATGCGGGGTAAAAACTCGCCAGCACATCATCGCGCTGGTTCCAGTCGGTCCCTAGCAGTTCACGCGTGTAGACGCCCCACGTACACCCTGCCCACGCCTCGCCGCTCTGCAACATCAGCCGCAGGCTGGGGTCGTTGCCCAGGTCGCCCCACTTGTGAATCTGCGCCTCCATGTTGTTGTCCTTCCACCAGTGCAGCGCCGCTTCCCAGGCTTCTTGCGACCAAAGCGTGCCTGGAACCTCCCCCTTGTTCACCAGTTCGTTGACAAACCCACCAAAGACATAATGGCCGCGGCTGTCGTTGAACGGGTAGTTGATGACCTTGTCGGCCAGTTCGGGGTTTGCCAGGTCGGTCCAGTCTTGATAGGCGGAAACATCAACCATGTCCTTGCGCAGGATCGCCTGCAGCCATTCATACCCCTGATAGATCGCGCCAAAGATCGTGCCGCCCGCTTCCTCATCGCGGCGGAAGAGGTAAGCCTCCTCCACATCAGTCAGGTTCGGCATCAGCGGCATGTAGGTGGGGAGGTCAATTGGCTCGTACCAATTGAGCGCCATCGCCGCTTCAAACGACTCCTCCTCCTTGTCGATCACGTCCAGGTTGAGGTCGGCAATGGTCTTGCCTGCGACGGGCAGTTCACGCAGCGCATTGTCAAAGACCCCCGTCACCCAGTTCAGTGTGACGGGCACGCCGTACAACGCTTCGGTATGCTCGGCAAACTTGGGTACAAAGTGGGTTTCGGCCAACCCAGACCAGCCCCAACTGCTGATGCTCACCTCGGCGCCTTCACGCTCTAGGGCCTGACCTACCTCCTGCGGGTTTGAAAAGTCCACATCCGTCATGGCGACGTCGGCAGCGTCGGGCGATTGGCCGCTGCTGCCCGGCGTTACCGGCGCGCAGGCGGCCAGCGTCGTCAGCGCGCCCACCGCGCCTACCATCCGCAAAAACCCACGCCGAGACACCTTTCGCTGTTCCATTGTCGTTCCTCCTTGGGTGGAAACAAGTCCTTGTCACAACGCTATGCTGTCACACGCACCGGTCAGAGAGGGCGCGCCTGCT
Source organism: uncultured Litorilinea sp. (assembly GCA_964649925.1). Taxonomy (GTDB): domain Bacteria; phylum Chloroflexota; class Anaerolineae; order Caldilineales; family Caldilineaceae; genus QEUY01. Next base: position 6,173 of record CAZYQJ010000041.1, on the reverse strand, counting down.
CCACAAGGGTGGCCGTCTACCCGCAGAAAGCAGCCCACACGCCAGCGTAACGCACACCCATTGGGATGCATCACACACGCAGGCTCCAGCCAAACGGATCTGATTTGCAATTCGGTTGTTGTCGAAGAACAATCGTTGACGACGGGTCGGCATCTAGGCGGAGGGGACGCCTAAAGCCTACTTTTGAGGATCGATGTCTCTGCTGCAAATGCCCCATGCCCGGGCGACATCAGCAAATTGGTCTAGACCACTGACCGGTGCCATCCTAGCATGGGGGCCGGGGTGATGTCAATAGGTAGATTGAAAACGTTGTGTTAAGAAATCGATATTTACCGCGGCACGCCGTGTGGGGCCAGGGGCAGCGAACGCAGACGCTGGCCGGTCGCCTGGAAGATGGCGTTGCCAATGGCAGGCGCAATGGCGATGATCGGCGTTTCGCCCGCCCCGACCGAAGGCATGTCTTTGCGATCCAGCAAGACAGTCTCGATCTGCGGCAGGTCGCTGAAACGTGGGACGCGATACCCGGCGAAGTCGGGGTTGAGGATGCGCCCGTTGGCAAACTTGACGCTCTCAAAGAGCGCGCCGCCCAGCCCCTGCACAATGGCCCCCTCGACCTGGCTCCGTACATTGTCGGGATTGATGATCGCGCCGCAGTCAAACGCCTCCACCACGCGCAGCACCTTGGGCTGGCGGTTGGCGGGATTGACATAGACCTCGACGCAGGCCGCCAC
>CAZYQJ010000041.1:2315-5432 GCA_964649925.1 uncultured Litorilinea sp. | reverse complement strand
AGCGCGGTAGGCACATCAACCAGCACCCGCACTTTCTCAAATCCGCCCGCCAGCCCAAACCCGTGGTGTGGCGCGGGCGTACGTTCTCTCCAGCCAAAGGCGTGCGCGGCCGCGGTCAACACGGCCGCCATACGCGGGTCGCTCAGGTTGCGCAGCCGGAACTCCAGCGGGTCCAGGCCGAGCGCGTGCGCCAGTTCATCTAGATGGGTCTCACGTGCAAAACAGTTGGCGGTGGCCGAGAGGGCGCGGTAGGAACCCTGGCGCAGCGGCGATTCGGATGGGTGATACGCAATGTGCCGGTTGGGGACGGTATAGAGCGTTTCGATCCCCGCGGCCCCAGAGTTATAGTTGTGGAATTCAAGGGCCAGCAGATGCCCCTCCGGGTCCACGCCGCTGGTGATCTCGATCAGCCCGGCGGGCCGGAAATAGGCCCAGGTAAACTCCTCCTGCCGCGTCCAGACGATCTTGACCGGCCTGCCCGCCACCCGCGCCAGCCGCGCCGCTTCGATGGCGGCATCGCCGATGTGTTTGCCGCCATAGCCCGCGCCGGTGTCGGGCGTAATCACACGCACCTGATCTTCCGAAATGCCGAAGATCAGCGCCAACTCGCTGCGCACGCCAAACGGACGCTGCGTGCCTGTCCAGACAGTCAGGTTGTCCCCCTCCCAATGAGCCAAGGCGGCGCGCGGTTCCAGCGGCACATGCGCGATATAGTCCACCGTGTAACGCTGGTCGAGCCTTAGGTGGGCATCCGCCAGCCCTTGCTGCACAGATCCCTCTTGTGAAAGATACGGCCCGCGACGGCCTGGAACCTCCGCCGCTGGCGTGGCCTTAAGGTAGTCAAATATCTCTGCCTGGGAGACCTGCAGCACAGGCTTCCAGCGGGCGCGGATGCGGTCGATGGCCTGGGCAGCGATAAACTCGTCGGGCGCGGTCACGCCGATCAAGTCACCCTCCTGGACGACTGTCACCCCCTCCAGGGCCTCGGCGGCGCTGACATCAAGCTGTTCCAGTTCGGCCTGGAAGGCGGGCGGGCGCAGCACCTTGCCAAAGAGCATATCGGGCAAGGCCATGTCTGCGGCAAAGCGATGCTGCCCCATGACCAGATTGCGCCCATTGAGCCTGGGGGCGGTACGCCCCGCGACCGTCCACTCCTGCGGCGGCTTGATGGGCTGATCCTCGCGCGCAAAACGCACGATCTGGCGGTCGCGTGCCAGCGCGGCCAAATCCAACGTGCGGCCGCTGTCCGCGTGATGCGCCGCGCCACCCTGCAACGTGACGCTGGCCGGGTCCACGTCCCAAATCGCCGCGGCCAGTTCCAGCAGCAGGTCGCGCGCCGCCGCGCCCACGCGCCACAACTGTGGCCCGGTGATGGGCGTGCTGCGGCTGCCAAAGGTGCCCGCGTCATAGGGCGAACGGCCCGTATCGGCCATGACCACGCGCACCGACTCCACCGGGACGCGCAGTTCCTCGGCGATGATCTGCGCCAGCGACGTGCGGATGTTCTGGCCCACCTCGACCTTGCCGACATAGACCGCCACCGATCCGTCCGGCGCGATATGCACCCACGGCCCAACCTTGGTAAAGGGTCGCTGGTCGGGTGCAGGCACGCTGCCGCCTTGCGCGGCGGCCCTCTCCGCCAGCAGAGCGGCGATGTCGGCATCGGGATAGACGACGAAAATCCCCTCGTCGGGCGCGTCCTCGTCGACGGTCACAGACATGGGCGGGTCTGCCTGCGTGCTGGGCGCGCCATCCCCCTGCTGCATCTGTGCGGCGGCAGCCTGAATGGCGGCCAGGATGCGTGTATAGGAACCACAGCGGCAGATGTGGTCCTGCATGAAGTGGCTGATCTCGGCGGCGCTGGGCTGGGGATGGGAGTTCAATAGCGCCACAGCCGACATGATCATGCCCGGCGTGCAGTAGCCGCACTGCATCGCCCCGGCCTCCAAGAATGCCTGCTGCACCGGGTGCAGGCGGCCCTCCGCTGCCAAGCCCTCCACCGTCGTGATATGGCTTCCAGCGGCAGCGCCCACGGTGATGCTGCAAGACTGGATGGGGGTATCATCCATTAACAACGTACACGCCCCGCACTTGCCGTCACCGCACCCATACTTGGTTCCGGTCAGCCCCAGGTCATCGCGCAGGACGCTCAGCAGGCTTCTGTCCGGGTCTACCTCAAGTTGATGAACCTTGCCGTTGATATGAATAGATAGCGGGATCAGCATGGGGAACCTCTCTACAGCGTGAATGGGCTTCCGTATTATGTCTAGGAGCGGGGGTCTATTCCTTTCTATTGTAGAGGGCGCGGCCTGCTTTGGGCAACACCCGAATCGGAGTTGCCTTGCGCCGCTGTGTTGGCTACACTAGAGTTTCAACTCGAAAGGAGCGTTGTATGCAGGAGATGATCGAACGGGCGCGAGACCTGGCGCGCCGCGTCCACGACGCGACGGGGATTCAGTACAACGGCAAGCCCTATTTTGTCCACCCGGAGCGTGTGGCGCAGATCGCGGCGGCGCTGAGTGAAGACCCACTGGCGCAGGTGGTGGCCTATCTACATGATACGGTGGAAGATACTATGCTGACAGTGGAGGACATCCGCGCCCAGTTTGGCGATGAGGTCGCCGCGGACGTGGCCGCGCTCACACACGACGACAAAGGCCAGGAGAGCTACATGGACTTTGTGGCGCGCGCTGCTGCTCGCCCGCGTTCACGTTTGGTCAAGTTGGCTGACCTGCGCGCCAACATCGAAGCCTTTGACGACCCGGCCTGCACCAGGCCGCCCGAAAAACGGGCGCAATATCAGCAGGCCGAAAGCTACATCATAACCACCTACGGCGCACCCTCCACCTGGCGCTAACCGCTGTCCATTCTCTGACGGCCTTACGGCGGCACGGGGGTGAGTGCGATCTCGCGCCGCCCGATGATGAGTCGCAGACAGTGCGCCTATTGATCTGCCGCCATGTATTTCTCCAGTATGTAGATATTCCAGTCCGCCACAAACTTCTCCACTGAGTGGCCGTAGACTTCGGGGATGATCTCTTCCCAGGATCCGTGGCGAACCAGGGAACGGAGTAAGTCCGGCAGTTGGTCGCGGCCATAGGTATCGGCCACAAAGCT
>CAZYQJ010000041.1:0-2305 GCA_964649925.1 uncultured Litorilinea sp. | reverse complement strand
AACGACTCTGCTGCCAGATAGCGCAGGATCACCTGTTCGCGGGTGGGCCGGTTTTGGCCGCGCAATTCGGTGACATCAGTCAACCCCAGTGGCAGATAGGTCGGCGCGGCGTCCTGTAAGATCTGGAGCGCCTCTTCACGCCAGGGCGACGGCTGGTCGAGCAGGTCATCGCGCAGCCACCCGCGCAGCCCCCACACCAGGATCGGCCAGCGATACAGGTAGCGGCTCGCCGATCCGGGGCTGGCATCGCGCATCGCCCGGTAGGTAAACCACCCCATCACATCATAGGCCAAAAACTCCGCCGCGCTCTGCCCATCGGGAATCTGGGCCAACAGCGGCGAGGAGACATCCAACTCATCCGGCGAGGACGACCAGCGTCCTGATGGGTTCGGCCTCACCCGGATCGTCAATTTCTCTACATCCACAGGCATCTCCAACCTCAGCAGGCGATGCATATCGACATAGGCCTGCTCCAGCACAGGAGCGGCGGCGGTCACAGCCTCGGCATCTCGTTCAAAAAATACAAAGACCAGATGATCGGTCTCCAGGGTGCGCTGTTGGCCCCAAAACGCGGCGGGCGGCAGGGATCGCAGCCAGCTTTGTCCAGTACGCCGGTAGAACCGCGCCTCGCGGTAGGGGCTGGTCTGCCACCACTCCAGCGCGGGTTGGTGGGTCAATACCGTGGCCTGAATCATCCCGTCCACCGACTGGACGTAAAGCAAATCAGTACGGTAATCTGCTGCGGCCTCCGCACTCATGCGCCAGTTGTTGCGCCATTCATCGCGCCACTCTTCATCGACATTGGGATCAATCAAGGCCTCAAAGAGGCTGCGGTCGCGCGTGTGCCAGGCGCGATCCTCTTGATTCAGCACGAATTCGATGCCGTCTTCCGCCATCAACCGCGCATGCTCATCATGCGAGAGACCAGCCCCCGCTGTGGTAAACAAAGCCACCAGAAGCAGGCTGAACGCATAGGCAACGCGTCTTGTCAGCCACGACTCGGGCGCCGTCGCCCCAGACCTGATGATCTCTTCCTGCGCCCCCTGCCAAGGAGCCAACGGATCCTCGTCTATCACCCACTCAAACGAAATGCGTCGCTGCGCCATGGGCGTATCTCCTCTAAGAACACCGCACCGGGGCGGCAAGTTGCCTTGCTACCCTCGGTGACGTCCGTCGCATGGCCCTTGGGAAGCGCCTAACAAATCTAAGGTGCATCCATCAACAGACAGCTATGAGATTGACCCTCAAGGGATCACGGCGCCAAAGGCCGCAGCTAAGGCTGCGCAGTGGGGTGCGCTGGGGAGCCACCGGCAACCCTCCCGCCTATCTATATCCAACAAGCCCAAAAGGCGGAATCAAGCGTTCGTCGTGGCAGTGTAGGTCACATCTTAGGCGGTTGCAGTAATCTTGTCAACGGTTTTGTGCGCGGCGAAGCGGTGCGCGGCCTCCCAACCCAGCATAGCCTTCTTGCGCGTGGCCCCCCACCGGTAGTCGCGCACCAGCCCGCCAGCCCGGATCACGCGGTGGCAGGGGATCAGATAGGCGACCGGGTTGGCCCCGATGGCGCTGCCCACCGCACGCGCTGCATTGGGCGCATCGATGGCGCGCGCTATATCGCCATACGTCCAGACCGCACCAGGCGGAATCCGCAGCAGCGCCGACCAGACCTGCACCTGGAAATTCGTCCCCTTCACCAACAGGCGCAAGGGCTGCATCTGCTGATTATGTTCCTGTGCGAAGACCTGCGCCACCAGCGGCGCGGTGGCTTGAGCATCCTCACGCAGCGTAGCCGCAGGCCAGTCCCGACGCAACTGCTCGACCGCAGCCTCCCAGCCGCCGCCATTGAGGAAATTTAGCGCGCAGATACCGCGCGGTGTTGCTGCCAACAGACATTCGCCAAAGGGTGTGTCATGGCGGCCATAGACGATTTCCAGCCCTGCACCCTGGTTCTTGAACTCGCCAGGGGTCACAGCCTCCAGCGTGACAAAGAGGTCGTGCAGGCGGCCAGGGCCGGAAAGCCCTGCCTCATACGCGGCATCCAACACGCTGCGCGATTCGTCCAGCAGGGCTTTGGCATAGTCCACCGTCAAGAACTGGAGAAACCGCTTGGGGCTGATCCCGGCCCAACGCGTAAAGACGCGCTGCAGGTGAAACGGGCTGACGTGCAGATGTGCGGCCAGTTCTTCCAGGCTGGGCTGGCTCTGAAAATGCTCCTCCAGATAGGCGATGGCCTGCGCTACCAGCGCATAGTCGGCAGCAGCGGTCATCTCCGGTGTCTTCAACTCGGTTGTCATGGTGTTCTCTC
>CAZYQJ010000040.1:13214-16378 GCA_964649925.1 uncultured Litorilinea sp. | reverse complement strand
GTTCGCTGCCGCGCGCGCTCAGCGCAACCCCCAGCGGGCGCAGCACCAGGATCACGATGGCCAAGACCAACAGGCTGCGCCAGTCCAGCATAGCCAGATCTGTGGTCGAGATGTTGGCGGCCAGCAGAATAAAGAGAACCGAAATCAACAGAACGCTCAATTTTTCCTTAAAGTAAAAGACTTCACGCAGTTTACGCAGCGTGGTATTGGCCAAAAAGATGCCCATCACCGTGACTGCCAACAGCCCGGATTCGGCGCCAAGCGTATTGGAGACAGCAAAGACAACCAGTACCAACGAAAGGATGGCCGTATCGCGCAGATAGTCGGGCACTAGATAGCGGCGCAACAACTGGTAGGCGAGCAAGCCCCCCAACAAGCCCAAGGCCAGCCCAACGCCGATGATCCGGAGCAGTTCCTGGATGGACAGGGCCAGGGTAGCGCCCTCGCGCGCCACGATAAAATCGAACACCAACACGGCCACCGTCGCGCCGATGGGGTCTATCAAGATGCCTTCCCAGCGCAAGACCGAGCTAACCTTGGCTGTAGGGCGCACAAAGCGCAGCAGCGGTGCAATCACGGTAGGGCCGGTGACGATGATCAGCGCGCCAAAGAGCAGCGACAGATCCCACGGCATCCCTAGCAAAAAGCGGACAGCCAGCGCGCCGCCTACCCAGGTGACCGCCGCGCCAATCGTCAGCAGATTGCGCACGGTTCGGGCAACGCTGCGGACTTCACGCCAGGCGAGGGTGAGTGATCCTTCAAAGAGGATCACAGCCACCGAGAGCGACACCAGGGGAAAGAATAACTCACCGAGCGCGTCCTGCGGCTGCAGCAGCCCAAAGATCGGCCCTGCTAAAAAGCCTGCAAACAGCAGCGGCACAATGGCCGGAAGCGTAAGCCGCCAGGCAATCCACTGGCAGAGCATGCCTACGATTAAGACAGCGGCGATGGTCAGCATGGGGTTATCATGCATGGGCTCTCCTCAACTAGACAACAATAAAACAACACCAAAACAACAAACAAGCTTCATGAACGGCCATCTTCGCCGGACAACCCACCTGTTTTACCACATTGATCCATCGCTCACTGTATGCAGGTTTTCATTGCGGTAGATGGGCTACTATATATCTTTCACTCTCACTTGTGTGGGACAGATTTCGGAGTGGCCTACGCTGTCTTTAATCTGAAGTCGTCTTACTGAGTGCGGCTGCGCTTCATGCCACAATCACGGAGACCAACCTAACCTCACCCTCAAATTTACCCGGATAAGGATAAACCCTGATGGACTATATCCAAAAGCATGGTAAGCGGTTTCTGTCTTTGTGCCTGGTCGGCGCAGTCTTCTGGTTGGCGGCTTGTTCGAGCGCCGCCCCGGCTGACTCGCCGCCTACGGCTGCGCCAGCGGCAGGGGATGAATCCGGCGCGGCGGCTGCCCCAACCCCGACGGCGTCAGAGACATCAGGCGACGGGGTAGCGCTGCCGACTGTCACGCCGGGAACCGAGGAAGAGGAAACAGTTGCGGAGGGAGCGAGTGCGGAAGAGACGGCAGCGGAGCCAACCAGCGGTGAACCAGAAGCCGCTGAACCCGCGACGGCAGACGCGCCGCCTGCGCCCACCTTTAACCCCGATCAGGTGAGCCTTGCGCTGGCCCCTGTGGCCGAGGGACTATCCGGCCCGCTCTTTGTGACCCATGCAGGGGACGGCAGCGGGCGTCTCTTTGTGGTGGAAAAGCCGGGGACCATCCACATCATCAGCGAAGGGCAGGTGGTGCAGCCCGCCTTCCTCGACCTGACGGATAGGGTGGGCAGTTCCGGCAGCGAGCAGGGGCTGCTTGGGCTGGCCTTTGACCCGGCCTATACCGAGACCGGTTATTTCTGGGTGAACTATACCGACTTGAACGGCGATACGGTAATCGCGCGTTTCCAGACCCCCGCAGAGACGCCCGACCAGGCCGACCCGGCCAGCGAATTTGTGGTGCTGCAGTTGGCACAGCCCGCACGCAACCACAACGGCGGGATGCTCGTCTTTGGGCCAGATGGCTATTTGTGGGTCGGCACAGGCGACGGCGGCGCGGCCAACGACCGCTTTGGCAACGGCCAGAACCCGTCCACGCTGCTCGGCAAGATGCTGCGGCTGGATGTGACCAGCGATCCCAATACGCCCTATACCATCCCTGCCGATAACCCCTGGGTCGAAGCGGACTGGAACGGGGCCGACGTGGCCGACGAGATCTGGGCCGTGGGGCTGCGTAACCCCTGGCGCTACAGCTTTGACCGCGCCACAGGCGATCTGTGGATCGCAGACGTGGGGCAGAACCAGTATGAGGAGATCAACTTCACGCCCGCGGACAGCCCCGGCGGCCTCAACTATGGCTGGCCAATCATGGAAGGCGCACACTGTTTTCAAAACGCCAATTGCAGCAGCGAAGGGTTGGTGATGCCGGTGGCCGAGTATGACCACAGCAGCGGGTGTTCGGTGACGGGGGGCTATGTCTACCGGGGCAGCCAGTTCCCCACGCTCCAGGGGGTCTATCTGTTTGCGGACTACTGCAGCGGCGCGATGTGGGCCACCGTGCCCGATGCCGACGGCTGGGCGACTTACCCCGTGATGCAGAGCGGGCTGCAGGTCAGTTCGTTTGGAGAGGATGAGGCCGGTGAGGTCTATCTGACCGACTTAAGCGGAGGGGGTGTCTATCAGGTCGTGGTGGAGTGATGCAGGCTGTCCGGTGTCTTTAGCACCGGGCTACAAACACAACGTTCCCATCGCTTATCAGTAGGGCAGGGCTGTCCGGCTGCGAGCCTGACCTACGAAAGAGCCGCCTGTTGTAGGTCGAGTTACGAACCCGGCACCGGTAGCATTTCCAGCCTGTGCAGGCGGAACAGGATGACCGGCACTTGCGAGGTGCCGGTCACTTTGACTATGGAACAGCGCGCCGACGATCACCTTTGCGGATTTCTACCAATCCTCCACCCACTCTTCACGTTCGCCCACAACTTTGAAACTGCGCGCGGAACGGGGCGGCATGTCCCACGGCTGCCCGCCGCGCGAGTCGCCAGGCCCCAGCGCAGGCTGCATGGCAGGCGGCCCGGCCACTACGATCACCGGCGGCTGCTGCGGCAGGTACGACCCCATCATCGGTGCGGCTGCGGCGTGCGCGCCATCCC
>CAZYQJ010000040.1:1627-13204 GCA_964649925.1 uncultured Litorilinea sp. | reverse complement strand
CCCTGCGCTGCCGACCATCCTCTGTGGCGGAGGAGGCCCGCCGCCCGCCCGCCATCACCAGCAACGCCGCGGGGATTCCCGCCAGCACACCGAACAGCACCCCAACCGCCATACTCAAGGCATCGGCGCTCAAGCTATCGCCGATCCGCCAGCCTGCTGTCCCCACAAAGACCAGTAGTGCGAATCCAAAATACCGTTTCATCTCGACCCCCCATGACCCATTTCATTTGCCCGACCGTGTTCGACCACTGCCGCCAGATCATCCTGCCCTAACCACGCCGCCTGAAAACGCACAGCCTCCCCCTTCGCCACCAGCAAGAAATCCCCCTTGCCCTCTAACTTCTCTGCGCCGCTGTCGCGCAGCCCCGTAGCATAGCGCGCCTCATCGCGCGAGGCGACTGCCCCCACCAGCCGCACCGGAAAGTTGGCCTTCATCGCGCCGCCGATCAACGCCGCGGTCGGCTTCTGCGTGCAGGCGACGAGGTGAATCCCGGCCTGGCGTCCGCGCTGGGCCAGCCGCGTGATCAGCCCTTCCAGCGTGCGCCCGCCGGTCTGGAGCAGGTCGGCCAGTTCGTCGATGGCGACGACGACCAGCGGCGTCTGCTGACCGGTGCGGTCGCGACGTTCCATCTCTTCGACCACCTGAGCCAGACGCGCCGCACCGGCTTCGGGCGTGTCCACTACCTTGCCCATCACATGCGGCAGCGCGGCCAGCGGGCCAAAGCCGCGGCCCTTGGGGTCGATCAGCAACAAGCGGATGGCGTCCGGCGCATGAAAATAGGCCAGCGACGCCAGCAGCGTGCGCGCCAGCGCGGTCTTGCCGCTGCCCGTCGTCCCCGCGATCAACACGTGCACCACATCGGGGGAGGGCAGCCGCAGCAGGAGTGGCGCGCCGCTGCCTTCCACACCCAACAATGCCGTCCCGACCGCGGGGGTCCCGATCCCGTCACACAGCGGCAGCAGCCGCACTGGAGCTGCTGTGCGGCGCGGCACTTCGACCAGAATCTTGCCTTCCGAACGATAGACGCGCACCTCGCGGCAGCCCAACGCCAGGGCCAATTCCTCGGCCAGCGCCGCCACCTTCCCCACCTTGACGCCCACTGGTGTCTTGAGATGGTATTGAACGATGCGTGGGGTCACGATCCCGCCACGAATCCGCCCCGGCACACGATGACGCGCCAGGACAGCTTCAATGCGATCGGCTTGTGCTTCTAAGATTCCGCGCCGGATCGTCATGACAACACCCCTTCTCGGTTTGTGGCTATAGCCCCAATGGGCCGCTTGAGGATCATTCTAGTAGAACATGCGTTCGAATGTCAAGACGGAAACAATTCCCCCCGGATACGTGCAGGCTGATCTTTGCCTGTCTGATCCGGCCTCTGCTCTACTCACGAAAGGGGCACGCAGCACCGCTACCGCCCCCTGGCCGCTGTCTACTTTTCATGTTTTGACACACGACGGCACCTGTGCTACGCTGCGATACCTGGCGAGGCAATTCTGCCGCGCCGTTCTATAGGTTGGCGCAATGGACGGGGGGCGAAGATGCAACGCCAGCGCCCCCGACAACCCACTGGAGTCCCGGTATCAGGTTGTTGCGTAAGTGCGCCGGGCAGGCCTGGCCTGTACGAGTTGTGTTCGACAGCACAGCTTTTCCGGCGTACCATCACGTGACCTCAGTGGGGTGAGTAGGGCCGGTGATGCCGGTCGACTCGGACGCCGAGTTTTCGCACCCTCTGGATCACGATCCCAGAGGGTGTTTTTGTTGAAGGATGAAAGCGGATCATGCGCACAGTCTTTTGGCAGGATGGCCAGGTCCAGATGATTGACCAGCGGCTGCTGCCAGGTGAATTTGTGATTGCGAGTTTTGACAGCGTGGAGGCCGTGGCGCGCAGCATTCAAGATATGGCGGTGCGCGGTGCGCCAGCCATCGGCGCGACCGGCGCATACGGCATGGTGCTGGCGGCGCAGGCCAGCCAGGCGGAGACCGTGGACGCGCTGCTGGCCGACCTGGCTGCGGCCAAAGAGGTTTTAGACGCGACGCGGCCTACTGCGGTCAATCTGAGTTGGGCCACTGCCCGGCTGCTGGAAGCCGCACAAACCGCCGCGATAGAACCGGGCGCGACCCCTGCGGCCATCGCCGCCGCGCTGCTGGCCGAGGCCGATGCACTGGCTGACGAAGATGTGGAGATCAACCGGCGTATGGGCTATCACGGCGCAGCGGTGATCCCCGATGGGGCCAACATTCTGCACCACTGCAACACCGGATCGCTGGCGACCGTGGACTTTGGCACGGCGTTGGGGGTCATCTACGCCTGCCAGGAGCAGGGCAAACAGGTCCATGTGTGGGTGGACGAGACGCGGCCGCGGCTGCAAGGGGCTCGCCTGACGGCTTGGGAGTTGATGCACGCCGAAGTGCCCATGCACCTGATCGCGGACAACGCTGCCGGTCATTTGATGCGGACAGGCCAAGTGGATGTGGTGCTGTTTGGGGCCGACCGCGTGGCCGCCAACGGCGATGTCGCCAACAAGATCGGCACCTATAAGCTGAGCGTGGTGGCACGTGAAAACGGTATCCCCGTCTATGCCGTCGTCCCCACCAGCACGATTGACCTCAACCTGGCGGATGGCGACCAGATCCCCATCGAGGAACGTGACGCCAGCGAAGTGACCCGCATCGGCGACACCCTGATTGCGCCGGAAGATGTTCCGGTCTATAATCCAGCCTTTGATGTGACTCCTCATCGCTACCTCACAGGCATCATCACCGAGGAAGGCATCTGTTACCCGCCGTTTCGCCAGTCGTTGCGCCAGGCCAAAGAGGCCGCCGAGGCGCGCATTCAGGCAACGCGCGCCGAGCGTCGCGCCACCCAATCGACAACATGAATACGCTGAACGCGATTGGGGTCTTTTGCGGCGCAAACCCCGGACTCCACCCCGTTTATATGGAGACAGCGGTGGCATTGGGCCAGGAGTTTGGACGGCGCGGGCTGCGGCTGGTCTACGGCGGCGGCAGCGTGGGGTTGATGGGCGCGCTGGCGCGTGCCGCGCATGAATCGGGCGCAGAGGTGGTCGGCGTCATCCCCGCGCCGCTGACAACACGCGAATTGATGGGACACAAGATCGGCGAGTTGATCGTGGTGGACACGATGCACGCGCGCAAGGCGACAATGGCTTCGCTGGCGGATGGCTTTATCGCCCTGCCCGGCGGCCTGGGCACGATGGATGAACTGGCCGAAGCCTTGACCTGGGGGCAGTTGGGCATCCACGCCAAGCCGATTGGGCTGCTCAACGTCAACGGCTATTATAATCCGATCTTGCAGTGGATCGACCACGGGGTGACCGAGGGCTTTATCCGGCCCCATCACCGCCAGTTGGTGGTGGAGGATACCGACCCCTCCCGCCTGCTGGATCAGTTGATCCACCATGTCCCGCCGCCGGGCATTGTCCAGTGGATGGACATGGATAGAACCTAGCGCCGCGCAACTGGATGTGGCGTAATCGAATCAGGGCTGAAAGGATCGCTCTATGGCGTTTGTCATCACCGGCTCGGTGGCCTATGACTATTTGATGCACTTCCCTGGGCGCTTTCGCGACCATATTTTGCCCGACCAATTGCAGTCGTTGAGTGTCAGTTTTCTGGCCGAATCCATGCGCCGCGTGCGCGGGGGCGTGGCCGCCAACATCGCCTATACGATGCGCCTCTTGGGCGGCGACCCTATCATCTTCGCGACCGTGGGCGAGGATTTTGGCGACTACCGGCGTTGGCTGGAAGAACAGGGGTTAAGCACCGAGCAGATCATCGAGATCCCCGACGAACTGACCGCCACCTTTTTTGTCAGCACCGACCTGGATCAAAACCAGATCGCCAACTTCTACACCGGCGCTATGGGCCATGCACGCCACCACAGCCTCGCCAGCCGCAGCCTAACCGATGCCGAGATGGTGTTGATCAGCCCGAACGACCCCACGGCCATGCTCAATTATGCCCAGGAATGCAGGACGTTGGGCATCCCCTCTGCGTTTGACCCCAGCCAGCAGTTGGCTCGCCTGACGGGCAAAGACCTCCAAGCCAGTGTGCCGGGGGCCAGCTATCTGCTCTGCAACGAATATGAGTTGGCCATGGTAGAGAGCAAGACCGGCTGGAATCTGGACGACCTGCGCGGGATGGTAGATACGCTGGTATTGACGTTGGGCAAGAAGGGCAGCGCCCTCTATCATGATGGGGGAACCGTGCCTGTGCCCGCTGCCGCCCTGGAACGCATCGACGACCCCACGGGCGCGGGCGATGCCTATCGCGGGGGCTTCTTTGCGGCGCGCATCGCGGGGCTGCCGCTGGAGGTGTGCGGCAAGGTGGGCGCGCTGTGCAGCGTCTATGCGCTGGAGAATGTAGGCACAACTGCCCATCATTTCACGCTGGACGAGTTCATCACGCGCTATACGACGTACTTTGGGGCGGAACCCGCCCTGGAGATGCTGCGCCAATCAGCACAGGTGACGAGCCAAGACCTGCCTGCACGCTGAACCTGAATGGCGACATGGACACAATTCGATCACTGTTGAACCAAGACCCGGTATGGGCGGCGTATGCGCTGGCAGACCTGCAGCCAGCCTTTGCGCCTTACTGCCGCTGGTTGATGGCCGAAAACGGGGATGGGCCGGGCGTGGTGCTGCTCTACGCTGGGCTGACGCCGGAAGTATTGTTCAGCAGCGGCACAACCGGGGGCGTCCAGATGGCATTGGATCAGGCCGAGTTGCCTGCCGAGGTGTACATCACCATCCCAGAGGCGCACCTGCCCATTGTGGCGCGCCGCTACGACTTTAGCCAACTGCTGTTACCCATGTGGCGCATGGTCTACTGCGGCGATGCCCCCACACGCAGCCCCGCGGCGGGCGTGACGCGGCTTCATGCGGCGGATGCGCCGCGCATCCAGACCCTCTATGCCCACGGTGGGCCGTTCACCCCGGATGCGTTCGACCCCAGCCAGTTGCAGGATGGCGTCTTTTATGGCGTTACGGATGGCGACGGGTGCCTGGCCGCGGTCGGCGGCACGCATATTGTGGACTGGCAGACGGGGATCGCGGCGATTGGCAATATGTACACGCGGCCTGATGTGCGCGGCCAAGGGTTCGCCAGCGCGATCTTGCAGGCCGTACTCGGCGAGTTGTGTGCCCGCGGTGCAGGGTTGATCGTCCTAAACGTGGCGCAGCAAAACGAAGCGGCGCGGCGGCTTTACCAGCGGCACGGCTTCACCATTCACTGCGCTTATTGGGAGGGAGTAGGCAGTAGGAAGTAGGGAACAGAGCATGGCCGCCTCTGCTCTGACAACTGCCTACTGCCTACTGCCCACTGCCCAAACCATCGAGTGTGACGTTCTCAAACAAGGAGCTTTGAACAATCGTATGACCACAGGGACAAAAGAGTTGAACTACGATGTTGCCGACCTGAAGTTGGCCGACCGCGGTCGCTTCCGCATGGAATGGGCCGTACGCGAGATGCCAGTGCTGCGGCTGCTGGAAGAACGCTTCCGCAAGGAACAGCCATTCAAGGGGATACGGATGGCCGCGGCCATGCATGTCACCTCCGAAACAGCCAACCTGATGCGCGTGCTGTTGGCCGGGGGCGCGGAGGTCGCGCTGTGCGCCAGCAACCCACTCAGCACGCAGGACGACATTGCGGCTGCGCTGGTGACGCACTACGAGATGCCGGTCTACGCCATCAAGGGCGAAAGCACAGACGAATACAACGCCCACATGAACGCTGTGCTGAATATCCAGCCCAACATCACGATGGACGACGGCATGGATTTGGTCGCCATGCTGCACACCAAGCGCAGCGAACTGCTGCCTAACGTCATCGGCGGCACGGAGGAGACCACCACCGGCGTGATCCGGCTGCGTGCGATGGCGGCCCAGGGCAAACTCCGCTTCCCGGTGATCGCGGTCAACGATGCTATGACCAAGCACTTCTTCGACAACCGCTATGGCACGGGCCAAAGCACCATCGACGGCATTATACGTGCCACCAATATCCTGCTGGCGGGCAAGAACTTTGTCGTAGGCGGCTATGGCTGGTGCAGCAAGGGGATCGCCATGCGCGCCCGCGGCATGGGTGCGAACGTGATCGTCACCGAGGTAGACCCGCTGCGCGCCCTGGAAGCCGTGATGGACGGGTTCCGCGTGCTGCCCATGCAGCAGGCAGCGCAAGAGGGGCATGTCTTCTGCAGCGCCACGGGCGACATTCATGTCTTTGACCGCCATCACTTCGAGGTCATGCGCGACGGCGCAATCCTCGCCAACAGCGGCCATTTTGACGTCGAGATCAACATGAAGGCGCTGCGCGAGATGGCCGTCAAGATCACGCGCGTGCGTGACTTCCTGGACGAGTATGTGCTCGAGGATGGGCGGCGGCTCTATGTCGCGGGTGAAGGGCGATTGGTCAACCTAGCGGCTGCCGAAGGCCATCCCAGCGCCGTGATGGACATGAGCTTTGCCAATCAAGCCTTGGCCGCCGAATATATGCTCAAGCACGGTGCATCGCTGCAAGGCCAAGTCTATGATGTGCCTGAGTCGATTGATCGGGAGATCGCCGCGCTCAAGCTCAAGGCGATGGGGGTAGAGATCGACCAACTCACCCCGGAACAGGAAGCCTACTTGAACGAATGGAGCCTGGGCACAGGCCATTGATCAGACACAGCATCGGGACATGCAGCGCATATCATAAGGAGAGAAGAAAACATGAGCACCACCTTTATGACATCGCCTCACCTTCTGTTCACCAGCGAATCGGTGACAGAAGGTCATCCAGACAAAATGTGCGACCAGATCAGTGATGCCGTCCTGGACGCACTGTTTGCCCAGGACCCCCGCTCGCGCGTGGCGTGTGAAACGGCCATCAAGACGGGCTTTGTGATGCTGCTGGGCGAGATCACCACCAATGCCTCTGTGAATTATGACCAACTGGTGCGCCAGGTGATCAACGAGATCGGCTTTGACGACAGCGCCAAGGGGTTTGACGGCAATACCTGCGGCATCCAGATCGCCATTGCTGCCCAAAGCCCGGATATCGCCATGGGGGTGGATAAGGCGTTAGAGGCCAAAGAAGGTTCCATGGAGGACGAGAACGCCATCGAGGCCGTGGGCGCAGGCGACCAGGGAATGATGTTTGGCTTTGCCTGTGATGAGACGCCGACCTTGATGCCGATGCCCATCTATCTGGCGCATAAGCTGGCGCGGCGGCTGACAGAGGTACGTAAACAGGGAATTCTCCCCTGGCTGCGGCCCGATGGCAAAACGCAGGTGACGGTAGAATATGCATACGGCAAGCCGCAGCGCATCCACACCGTCTTGATCAGCACACAGCACGACCCCCAGATCAGCCAGGACGACATCCGCCAGGAGTTGATTGAAAAGGTGATCGATCCGGTGCTGCCCGCCGACTTGGTGGACAAAGATCTGCGCGTGTTCACCAACCCGACCGGACGTTTTGTGGTCGGCGGCCCGATGGGCGACGCCGGGCTGACCGGGCGCAAGATCATTGTGGATACCTATGGCGGGATGGGGCGTCACGGCGGCGGCGCGTTCAGCGGTAAGGATTGCACCAAAGTAGACCGTAGCGCAGCTTATGCAGCGCGCTGGGTAGCGAAAAACATTGTGGCTGCGGGCATCGCGACTCGCTGCGAAATCCAGCTTGCCTACGCGATTGGCGTGGCGCGGCCCCTGAGCATCAACGTCGAAACCTTTGGCACAGGCCATATCAACGACGAAAAGATCGCGCAGTTGATCGAAGAACACTTTGACCTGCGCCCTGGTGCGATCATCCGTGACCTGAACCTGCGCCGCCCCATCTACCGGCAGACCGCGGCCTATGGGCACTTTGGGCGTGACGATATCGAACTGCCCTGGGAAGATACGAGCCGGGCCGCCGCCTTGCGCGAGGCCGCGGGGCTGCAGGAACCGGCGCGCGCCTAGCCACGCGCCAGAGAGCAGTTCCCTTGTTGGATCAAATCGCGACCGGCGCTTGCCACACCCGTCAAAGCGCCGGTCGCCTTTGTTTATGGCGGTTGCGTGGTGGGCGGTATAATAGTCTGCATGGATGAATTGCGATCTGCTGCCGCGCGGTGGGCGCGGCTTTCTTCTATCTGTGGCACGAGTGGGTGGATACGTATGCTTGTGCTGGTGATGCCTTTGTGGATTGCCAGCGGCGGCTGTGCGGCCATGACCCCAGCGGGCGCTGACACCACACCGGCACAGCCTGGGATAGCCCAACCGGATGTGGCGCTTGACATTTCGACGTCAGGCCGCGTACAGCCTGGCGATGTGGTCGAAATCTATGTGACGACCGCCACAGGTGAACCCGCCGACGCCTATCGCCTTTCGATTGAGGGAGCCGACACCGGCTGGCGCAGCCACAACGAGTTATCCGAGCCAGGGCTGCGCTTCACTTGGGTCGCAGGCGAGCCGGACACCTATGAAGTGGTGGGGCAGGTGCGCGACTTCGCCGGGAGCGTGGGGGAACAACGCCATCAGCTTGTGGTTGCGCCCTACGCCACACCGGAAAAGCTGGGTGCGGCGACCTATACCGAAACCAACGTGTCGCTGCCAACGTATCCTTTGGAGAGCTACCAGACACCCAGGATAGACCCTGTGTACCGCTGGCCCTATCTGGCCTTTGACCGCGAGCGTTTTCTGCTGGAGTCGCCTGAACCCACCTTGCGCAGGTACCGGCTGATCCTCCTAGAGAACGACTATCTTCAGGTAAGCATTCTGCCCGAACTGGGGGGCCGCATCTGGCAAGTACTTCACAAGCCCAGCGGCAACACCATGTTTTATCAAAACAACGTGGTTAAACCATCACCTTGGGGGCCGCCCCATCAAGGGGGGTGGTTGGGGCTGGGTGGCATCGAATGGGGGCTGCCGGTCATCGAGCACGGCTACGACTGGGGAACTGTCTGGGAGGTTTCGCCGTTTACTCGTGATGACGGCGCAGTGGGCGTGACGATTGCCACGCCGCAAGATGGGCGGCTGTTGTCGGCGCAAATCACGGTGACGCTTCCCCCGGGAGCGGCCTACTTCGAGATCAAACCGGCGATCCGCAACCTGGCAGCGCACAGCCTATGGTTCGATTATTGGCATACGGCCATGCTGGCGCCGGGGACAGAGAACCAACCCAGTGCCGACCTGCACTTTGTCGTGCCCGGCTCGATCATGACAGTGCACAGCACGGGGGATACGTCGCTGCCTGGGCCGCGCCGCCGCTTTACCTGGCCGAACTATTTTGGCCGCGATCTCAGCCGCCTGGGCAATTGGGATCACTATCTTGGTTTTTTTGAGCATCCAGCGGCACATGGCCCCTTTGTGGGCGTGTATGACCCGGCTTACGATGCCGGGGTGGTGCGCGCCTTCCCGGCCCAAGTGGTGCGGGGCAGCAAGGTCTTTGGGCTGGGGTGGCGACGTGCCATCGGCAGCGAGGCCTACACCGACGGCAATTCGGCCTATGTCGAACTCCATGCTGGGCTGGCCCCTTCCTTCTTCCACGCCTATCACCTGCCGGAAGATGGGCTGGTCTCTTGGGTGGAGCGCTGGTATCCTGTACAAGGGATCGGCGATCTGGTCTACGCCAACCGGCTGGCCGCGCTCAATGTAACGCCGGTGGTGAACGGGGTCGAGGTGGCGCTCTATGCGCCCACAGCCATCACCGCCGCGCTGGCCGTAGACGATGGTGCGGGTGGGCGCGTCCGCTATTCACCTGTGACCCTGGGGCCGGAGACCCTTTACCAGACGGTGTTGGACCAGGTGCAGTTTGGCCCGGCGTTGACCATCCGCTTGGAGGACGAGAGCGGGCAAGCGCTGCTGACCTACCGCCCGGAATGACCCCTGGAGATGGCCGGTCATGCCCCTTATTTTGTGGAATCTTCTTGCTGGGATTGTGGTATGAACACTCATGGCTAACGAAACACGCGATAGACTCTTTCCCACATGGGTGCTGTGGATCATCGGGCCGGTGACCGTATTGGCTGCGGCGCTGATCATCTTTGCGGTCGTGCTTGGCATCCAGGCCGGGCAGCGTCAGGTGGAGATTCAGCGGCGGCAGCAGGTAGGCATCGCCCTGCAGCGCGCCATTGACTATCAAAACGAGGGGCGCTTTCAAGAGGCGTTGGCGGAATATCAGCGTGTACTTGTATTGGACCCCGGCAACACCACGGCTCAGGAGGGTATCAATAACTTAACCAGCCTGGCAGCGCAAGCAGGCCAACCCATTGTGGTCGCGGGTACGCCAGGGGAGGCAGCGCCGCCCGACGGGGAATCCACGCCGCCGGTGGCCGCCGCTGCTGCGACCCCGAACCCGCAGCATGAACAGCTTTATGCCGATGCGCTGGCCGCCTACCAGTCCGGCGATTGGCGCAGGGCGGAAGAGTTGCTCCTGCAACTGCAGGAGGCCGCGCCCACCTATCAGGCCGCCCAGGTCAACGAACTGCTGTACAACAGCTATGTCAACCTGGCGGCATTGATGGAACAGTCGGGCGATCTGGAAGAAACGCTGACCTATGTCGACAAGGCATTGGCGCTTGAGCCCAATAGCTCGGCGCTGCGCGCGGCGCGCACGGTGATGGCAAATTATGTAGAGGCGCTGCAGTTAGAAGGCGAGGACTGGCCGCGCATGATCGCCCTGCTGGAAGAAATCTACATCCAAGACCCGAGCTATCGCGATGTGGAGCAGCGTCTGCAAGACGCCCTGTTGACCTACGGCGACGAGTTGGCGCTGGCAAAGGAGTGGTGCGAGGCGGAAGCGCAGTATACCGCGGCCATTGCCATTTCGATCACACCCGGCTCGATTGCGCGGCGTGATGAGTTCCAGTCAAAGTGCCAGGCCATCGCCCAGTTGACCGGGCAGGGGACGGTCACGCCCAGGCCGCTGCTGATGACGCCCACCCCGGACCCTGCCGCCGCATTGGCGACACCCACGCCAGGGCTGTCCGACCTGGCAGCCACCAACGGCGAAGCGCCTGCGGTCGGTGTGACGACGACTGTGACCTCAGAAACGACGGCAGAAGCCACGGCTACGGTCGCACCGGCGGCTGGGGGTACGCCCTCAGGTGGGCGCATCCTGGTCTCGGCGTTGGACCCGGTCAACGGGCGCAATCTGATCTACTTGCAGCCCGTAGGCCAGCAAGGGTCGCCGCCGATCCTGGTTGAGGACGGGCAGCAAGCCTCCTACCGGCCGGATGGACAGCGGTTGGTCTATCGCAACCTGCGCGGCGACAGCCGCGGCCTGACCGCGTTCGACCCCGCAACAGGTCTCACCTTGCGGTTTACCGAGTATTCGGAGGATGGATTCCCCACCTGGAACGCGGAGGGGAACCTGGTCGGCTTTGCCAGCAATCGGGAAGGCGACCGCCGCTGGCGCATCTATGTGGTGTGGGCGGATGTGGGCAATGAAGCCACGGCCTTGACCTATGGCGAATCTCCGGACGGGCATCCGGCAGCAGACCGGCTGGCCTATCGCGGCTGTGATGACAGCGGCAACAACTGCGGCATCTGGTCGATGAGTTGGAGCGGGGCCGACCGCCGCGCCTTGAC
>CAZYQJ010000040.1:0-1617 GCA_964649925.1 uncultured Litorilinea sp. | reverse complement strand
ATACCCAGCCCAACTGGTCGCCCACAGGCCAGTTCTTGGCATTTATGAGCGATGGCCGCGATGGCAACCCGGAGATTTACCGGCTGGACGTGGCATCGGGTCAGGTGGCCCGGCTCACTAACAACCCATCCATCGACGCTCAACCCGCGGTCAGCCCGGACGGCGCATGGGTCGCCTTCCTGAGCAACCGCAGCGGGGGCTGGGCCGTTTGGGCCGTGCCTAGCAGCGGAGGAGAGGCACAGATGCTCTTTACGCTGGATGGCGGCGTGGGCAACTGGCAGGAACAAGAAGTGGAGTGGTTGAACTAGCAGCAGGAGTCCGTATCCAGCATGTTTCGATTTCGCAAGTTGAAGTCCGGCACGCCGGAAAACTCAAATTCACGCAGCCAGGCCCAGGTGCCCGCCGCGCCGGTGATCCGCGTGCGCGGGTTGACCAAGGTCTACCGTATGGGCGATGTGGAAGTCCATGCGCTGGCCGGGATCGATCTCGACATCGACGCCGGTGATATGGTCGCGATCATGGGCCCGAGTGGCAGCGGCAAATCTACGCTGATGAACATCATCGGCTGTCTGGACGTACCGACGTCAGGCACGTATGAACTGGATGGGATCGATGTCAGCAAGCTCAACGACGACCAGTTGGCGGCCATTCGCTGTTTGAAGATCGGCTTTGTCTTTCAGAACTTCAATTTGCTGCCGCGCACCACAGCCACTGCCAATGTCGAACTGCCGCTGATCTATGCCGGGGTGGGGGGCCGCGAGCGGCGGCAGCGCGCCCATGAAGCTTTGTCCCTGGTAGGTCTGGGAGAGCGGCTGGATCACAAGCCCAATGAGTTATCAGGCGGGCAGCAGCAGCGCGTGGCGATTGCGCGTGCCCTCATCAACCGGCCTGCCATGATCCTGGCCGACGAGCCAACCGGCAACCTAGACAGCAAGACCAGCGTCGAGATCATGCGTCTTTTTCAGCAGTTGAACCAGGAACAGGGCATTACCGTGGTCTTTGTGACCCACGATCCGGAGACTGCGGACTACTGCCGTCGGGTGGTGCATGTGCGCGATGGCCGCGTCGAACACGACGACCAGCGCGATGAAGCGCCCGTCTCGCTGGTGAGCAACGGGGCCGACGTGCCGGAGGCGGTGGGAAGCTAGGGAGTGGCCTGTAGGGGAGTCAGCGCGTGAAGGGGGTATCAAAGGCATGACGCCCCCTACTTCAAACTTGTCTGCTGCCCCCACTGCCTATCTGCCCACTACCTTTCTTCCACTCCTACCCCTGACTCCCGATTCCCCGCTTTTGACGGGCACAGCGCTTTTTTGTACAATACCCTGTATCACGGGGAGTAGCGCAGTCTGGTAGCGCACAGCGTTTGGGACGCTGGGGTCGTAGGTTCAAATCCTATCTCCCCGACTCAGCCGGTTTAGGGGTGACGGGCATCCAGAGACAGGGTGCCCGCTTGATTCTCGAGATGCGGGTATAGCTTAATGGTAAAGCTCCTGCCTTCCAAGCAGGTGACGCGGGTTCGATTCCCGCTACCCGCTCACTCCTCTTGTTGCTTCCGTGGTCTCTTCCCGGATCGGTAGCTCAATGGCAGAGCAGGGGGCTCATAACTCCTTGGTTACA
>CAZYQJ010000039.1:0-16637 GCA_964649925.1 uncultured Litorilinea sp. | reverse complement strand
ACCGCACTGCCCGTACTGCGGCTCTTGTGTTTGGACAGCGCCACGTAAGTCAGAAAAAAGAAAAGATCGCAGGCGGGCAGCCCGTAGGGGTCTGCTGTTTCCCAATCCACAATGCCCGGTTCGCCACGCTTCGTCAGAAATAAGTTCGGGTGGCTCAGATCGCCATGCTCAAAGACGGACGGCAGCGGGATGTCGCGCAGGTGCGTCAGCCAGCCCCAGGTCTGATCAAGCAACCTTTCCTCCTCGCGCGAGACCGGAAAGCGCTCTGTGAAATAGCGATAGGGTGCATCCACCAGCCGCGCGAACCTCTCTGCGCTTTGCGCCGGGGCGGCAGACCATTGCAGACGGGGCAGCCAGTCGGCCATGACCGAGCAGCAGCGATCCGGATGGCGGCGCACAAAGGCCGGGTCCATGGGCTGGCCGGTCAGCGCCGTTTCGACCAGAATAGCGCGGTCGTGAAATGGCTCAAAGGCGACCAGGGCCGGGACGGAGGCAAAGCCGTCTGGGCGCAGCATCTGGATCATCTGCAGATTTGCCGCTTCCTGTTCCAGCCGGACAAAGCGATCCGCCATGCGTGGGACTTTCGCCACCAACACCGGCGTTGGCGCGCCCTGATTGAAGATAAGCCAGACCACATGGCTTGACGCCCGAAACCTCGGTGTCAACACCACTGTGGCGAGTTCACCTTGAACCCCGTACTGATCGAGCCGGAGCCGTTCCCGGTTGTGCTGCAAATACGCCAAAATCGCGTTCATAAAGACCCTATGCGGATATCGGGGGCAGCGCGGCCCGCTGCGCCACAATGCTAAAACTAGGAATGGCATATTGCGCCAGACGGCTGCGCATAATTCGCCGGACAGCGGGCGTCTGCAAGACGCGCTGGATCGCCCAAGCGCCCGGCGCAGCCAGTTGAAACTGTGCGAACGTCACCACGTCATCGAACGGGATGATGCGGGTGCAGCGGTCAAAGTCGGGCCAGACCCAATAGGCAGCCGTGTCATCCAGGCCCAGGCCGCGCAGCGCGCCCAGGTAGCGGGGCAGCGACCAGCTAGCGTTCGATCTCTGCTGACTGCCCAACGCCAGCAGGCCATACCCCTCGATATAGACACAGCCGCTGGGCGCAGCCAGGGCAGCCGCCTTGCGCAATGCTGCCTCATCCGGGGCGTGGGCCACGACCACATCATATCCCCCCTCAGACAGATCCCCTGCCTGCGCCGGAGAGGTCTTCCACCAATCCAACTCCCCCGCAAAACGCTGAAGTGAGGCCAGCAGCCCGGCATGCGCCGCACCCACATACGCCACCCGCCTGAGCGTCGGGTCAGGCAGCAGGAAGCGCCAGTCCAGCCGCCGCGACGCCTGTAAGAGCGCATCGCGATCAGGCAGGACAGGGGACGTATCGCCGTGAAAACCGTTCATGTGCAGCCGGGTGGTGTGCATGGTCAGGCCTTTATAGCACCGGAATAATGGCGTCATAGAGGGCAGGGATCGACACCGGGTACGGATGGTACACGGCATAGCTCTCTTGGCCTGCCAGCATCTTCGCCAGCAGGGTGCGCTGCCGTTCCTCCGCCTCCTCGATCAGCGGGTTGCACGCGTCGGGAAAGGCAAAGCGAAACTTGAGATAGGCAGCCATGAAGTCCATGCGCTCGATCTGCAGCGAGAAGAGCATACGCTGTGCCACCTCCTCACCTGCCATCGGCTCGACGTGAATCTGAGGCGAGTCGTGGCTGACGACGAATAACACCTTGTCCAGGTTGGCAGACCGCAGCCCCACCGTCTGGTTGAACAACCGCTGTGGGGCGATATCCACATGCAATTGCTGTTTGATCAGCGGGGTGATGCGCTGCGCCAGCCGTGCAGGGCTCCCCCGGCGCGCCTGTGCCGCGCTTTCGGTGGATCGGGCCATGAACTTGAGCACGCGCAGACGCATCTGCTCCTTGCGCCCAATGCGCGCCCAGGCCTGCGGCAGATCAGCCATGTGCCAGTCCCACACCCGGATCGGCTCTGGGATGCCAAAGATGCGCCTCTGCGGGCTGATGTACACCCACTCATCGCCGATGTAGTCCGCTCCGCGCGCCATAAACGCCAGCAAGGTTTCTGTCTTGCCGCCCTTCGACCAGCCGGTGGTCAGGATGCCCTGGCCCTGATACGAAAAGGCCGAGGCGTGCATGGGCAGCACCCCTTTGCCCAGGGCCACCAGGTTGATCATGGCGATCAGCAGCGGGACAGCGGGCAGACCGCGCTCACAGACGATCTCGGCGGGCTGCACGCCGACCTGCGCCAGCGGGATCTGCACCCGCGCCTGGGCTTTGTGTTTGCTCCGCAGCACCAAGAACGCATCGTCCGTAAACCCGGCATCATTGACGCCGATATAGCGGACAGGGCCGGTCAGCGGCAGCCGATCCACAAACCGGATCGCCAGGTCGGGCTGGCGGTCGAGCGGTTGTTGGATCGGCCCAAGCTGGCGGTTCACCGCGGCCACATCGCCGGGCGCGGCGTCCACCAGCCGGATCCCCACAACGCCATGCAGGTCATAGTCGGTTGTGATCGGGGCAGATCCCCCGTTTGAAAAACTATTCGAAGCTGTCATGCACGATTCCTAACCGGATCGATCCCTTGATCTATTTGACCATCGTGAGGACGACATAGCGGCAGTAGCGCCGCAGAAATGGTGCGCGGCGCAGGAGCCTGTCGTCCATCCGCCGCAGCCACTTGAGCCGTCGCCCAAAGCCAAGCCCACGCTCTAACATGCTGAGAAGCTGAATCTCCCAAAATTGAAACTGTCGAAACGTAACACCCCACTGGTGAATCTCCCGATAGTTCAAGGGCCGGTCTGCCCCACGCGGGTTCTTTTGGGGATAGGGCACATAGGCGCGTGCAAAGCGCAGAAACGGATTCATGCCCATCGGCTCGACAAAGGCCGCCCTGCCGCCCGGTTTCAGCACCCGGTAGAGTTCAGACTCACCCAGCCTCACATCCAGGTGATGCAAGATCGCTTTGCCAAAGATCAGGTCAAAGCTGTTGTCGGCAAAGGGCAGCATTTCACCGGCGGCGGCGACCACGCGCACCCGGTCGTCCACATCATTGGCCTGAGCGCGCTCTCGCGTCCGTATAACGCTGTTGAGCGACAGGTCGAACGCAGTCACACGCGCCTGGCTCTTTGCCAGCCGCACCGCGATCTCACCCAATCCACAGCCATATTCAAGGACGTGTTTGCTCTGGAGATCCCCTAAGAACTCTGCGACGCCCACCATCGTGCTGACCCGCGTCGCATACTGCTCAAAATTCTCATCGGCCTGCAACTTGTCTGGCTGTATCGCCTTTTGAGAGGCCAGCGAATCCCACTTACTCCTTTCGATCTGGTACGTACGGTTGAGCATAGAACCACCTTTCGCACACGTACAACACAGCCGATTCCGGTACATCGTGTACTTCGGAGGATCAACCCGTACAGTTCTAGAGGTCGCCTCAGACAATGAACAATAGCGCCGCCCCCAGCACTGCGCCGCCCAATATCAGCAGCGACACAAGTACGGCAGCCGCGGCTTTGCGCCAGGAAAGACCATACACCACCTGAGCCGCAATGCTGTACAGCAGCAGCCAGTAGAGATAAACGCCCAGCATCCAGACCAGGCTGCGCGGGGCCAGGGCAAACAGACCGGCCAAAAGCACCAAGGGCGCGTTGAAGGCTGCAACGACACTGACCAGGTTCTGATACCCCCCTCTCCCCCGCAGCAGGCGGGCAGCCCCATGCACACACCCGGCAAAGACCAGGCACACCAGTGTGTGAAGCAACGCAAAGACCGGGATGGCCAGCGCGAGATCACCCCCTAACGCCGCTTCGGACCCTCTGAAAGGCGCCCCGGCGGAGAGGATCAACCCGCTGATCAGGCCGCTGCCCAGGATCCAAAGAATGGCGATGGGCAGACGGGTGGTTCCATCGCTCACCAACGCCTGATAGGCGGCTGTTGTCGGGCGTGCCACCGCGGCCAGCCAGATCTGCGGCCAGGAGGGGGCAGGCTTGATCGACACGCTGGGGCGTGCTTCAAAGTTGTCTAGCATCCTCTGATTCCTCTTGGTGGGTGCATCTTATCTGGTATTGACGATCTCCGCTCAGACACCCGCGCGCGGTTCCCCGGCCAGCGCGGCCAGCGCATACAACCGCGCCTCCGTGACCGAGAGAATCCAGCCGTTGAGTTTGACCACCCGGTCATCCGCAAAATCCTGCCAGATCCGTTGCTGCAGCAGATCCCTCAGTTCGGCATCCCCCGCATAATGCAAGCCTGCACCCTGTTGGGCGACATCGCGCGCGATCAGATGGTGCAGCCGCAGCGCGTCCGCTTCCTGTGCGTATTGCTGCAGATAGGCCTGCCCGATGACAGCCGCGCTGCGCGGTTGGCTGAACAACGCGGCCAGCCGTGCGCCCAACTCATCATGCCGGTCGCGCCAGCCCGATGTCTGCCTGGACGGAGAAAGGGCCAGCCCGGCAGCAACACCGATCATCAGTTGGATCAACCTTCGGCGGCTCACATGGGTAGTCTCCATTACCCTATCCTCTCTTTGATGTGGTCGGCTAACCGGATCGCCAGACTGACAAGCGTCAACGTCGGCGTCCCTGCACCGGAGGTGGGGAAGACGGAACTCCCAGCGATAAAGAGGTTCGCCATGCCATGCACCTGGCAGTTGCGATCTACCACCCCCTGCCGCGGGTCGTCGTGTATACGCGTCGTGCCGATGTGATGCCAGCCCCCGCGCAGGTCTTCGGGCCAACCGCTGTCGTCTTCGCTGAGATTGACCTGCAGACGCCCTAGACCGGCGCGGCCCAGTTCTGCGCCAAAGATTTCGAGCGCCCGGACCATACTGCGCTTGTCCAGGGCGGTCAACTGCCAATCCAGTTGGACGCGGTTGAGGCCCAGCGCGTCCCGTTCCTCGCTCAATGTCACCCGGCTGTCTGGGTTGGGAACCTGCTCGACACGCGGGCTGATTTCGACATATTCGACCGGGATCACGCCGGACAACTCGGCATAGGCGGCCAGCGCAACATCCCCGAATAGGTCGGCAATCAAGTCAATCCGTTCGGCTGCATCGGCGCGCAGGACGCGGCTGATGGCTGCAGGTTCCGGCAGGGGGAGAGGCGCGGTGGCGACTGCATGGCGATGCCAGGTCATCAGGTCGGTGAGGACATTGGTCAGGTGTTGCCGAAGTTGATCCGGTTTTGTGGCGGACCGCACGCCCTTGAGCAACGCCTTGAGTCCGGCAACCTCCTCTGACTGGATCGCATCGACATAGGCCTGTTGGTAGACGGGGTCCAGATCGATCTGCACGTCCACCAACTCCTCGCGGCGCAAGGTCTCGGCGGTAAAGGCAATATACCCTTTGACGGATGTCCCTGCGGCGTGGTGAAGCCCGTACAGGCCCATCGCCATTTGTGGGTCGGCGGGAAGCCAGATTCCCCCCACCAGGCGCGGATGCTCCATAAAGAAGCGGCCCACCAGATCATGCTGATTCCCCAGCCCGGCTGGTTGGCGTTGGTTGGAGAGCAAGAGCAGGCGCGCGTTTTCCACCGCACCGGCAGCCAGGACAAACAGCCTGGCCTTCACCACGAACTGATTGCCTGTGAGGCACGCCACATGCACCTGGCTGACGCTGCTGACTGCCTCATCCGTCTCGAAGTGGGTCACATTGGCGTTGAGGTAGACCGTGATATTGTCCGCCTGGTCGATCTCGTCGCGATAGTTCTTAGCAAAGCGGCGATGGTCGGATTTCACAATCTGCGCCACACGCGTGACCAGCCGTTCATCGGCCAGCGGCAGCGGGTCAAAACGGTCCTGACTGAGCCAGTACTCGGTGTCCCATTCATGTGAGCTTAGGTTACAGATAATTTCGGCGCGTTTGTAATAGGCATCCAACTCCGACTTTGGAAAGGGCCAGCCGCTGTGCGGAACCCAGGGCCGCGCCTCAAAGTCCAACTCGTCGAACGGGCGGCATGTCCCTCCCCAATGGTTGGTTGTGCCGCCGAAGTAACGCAGGCGCGATGCCGCCAGCGGGAAATAGGGAAGCCCAACGTTGTCACCCGTGTTGAGGTCTTGGGTCGCCGTGTCATACTCAAAATCGCCGCCTTCCAAG
Organism: uncultured Litorilinea sp.; assembly: GCA_964649925.1. GTDB lineage: Bacteria > Chloroflexota > Anaerolineae > Caldilineales > Caldilineaceae > QEUY01. Next base: position 10,511 of record CAZYQJ010000039.1, on the reverse strand, counting down.
ATCGCGACGCGTATGGACTGGTTCGCAAACTCATGGGCCAACGTAATGCCCGCTGCGCCTGCGCCGACGATGCAGATGTCGGTGTCCACAATTTCATTGTTCGGAATGGACCGTGCATCCAGAAACACGGATATACCTCCACGATTCGTTGTTGGGTGTCATTGCCGGATGCGCTGCCAGATAGGCAGCGCCGTGTTGTGTTGCTCAATGCACAGCCGCAGTAAGTTGACATAGTGCCCGTGCTGGAGCCGGGCCGCCGGAAGCCGGGATGCCTCCTTGATCGCCCGGTGCATCCAGCAGGTATAAAACAAGGGAGGGACCAACTCCTCCGCCAACTGCACACGATCACCGTAACAGCGGATCGATTCAGCAATCACCTGGCGCAGCGGTGTATCGGCCAAAAGCTGTTGCTGGATCGCCTGCATCGCATCGCGTACCCCGCGCGTCCGCCCTGCATGGACACTATATGAACGGACCAGATGAAAGAAATCCCACAACGGCATGCCTGCGGTCTCGGCGGCCTCCCAATCCAGAAAGACAACCTGGTCGTCCGGCGTGACCAGCAGATTCCACAGGCCGGGGTCGCCATGCTGAAAGACCGTAGGCAGGGGGGATGAACTGGCGGCAATCACGTCGATCTGCTGGCTCATGAAGGCGCGATGTTCTGGGGCCATCTGATAGAACGAAAGAAACTGCCCCAGCAGCGTATCGAGCGCATCCGCGACCTGTGCGTTGGATGCATCCCTGCGCGCCGTGGCGCTGCCCAAATCGGCCAGCCACTCAACTGCCTGGTGTAGATAGGGACAGTCGGCGTCGCCGCGCGTGCGGCTGCGGAAGGGGACGCCTTCGACCGCGCTTTCCCCTACCAGCGCAAGACCGGCGTGAACCCCCGAAAAGACCACACGCGGGATGGCGTTATGGTTGCGGATGCGCGACTCGTGGAGCAGGGTCAGGCTGCGGCGTTCATTCTCCAGGCGGGCGTTCAGGCTTGGATGGCGCACCATCTTGACCACGTAGCGCGGCGACGGCTGGTTGTCCGCGGGGGTGCGGTCGAACAGGAAGAAGATCAACTTGCGCGACGCGTAATCGGTCGGCGCGACCAGCCCCCAGCGACAGTCATCGATTGTTACACCTGCCTGCCGCGCCGCGGTGCAGAGGTAGTGCGGCGGCTGTGTATTCAGCCGCGCCGCATGGTGTCCCAAAAGCACACTAGTGCGCTGGAACATCTGGCGGCGCAGAGCGTTGCGCTCGATAGATGCCCCCATCTGGTCGATGGCCTTCACCAGATGGGATCCGGTGGATCGCAAGGCGGACTTGGCGGCCACCCATGTCTTGCGCCGCGACTTGGATGGCCGACCTGCGGGCACACCCACGCGCCGCGGCGCGGTGATCGTGCGCTCGCGCACGCCGCGCTTCAGGATAGATGCGAACCGGAATGACGGGCTGTTGATCGCCCGATCCACAACGTAATGGCGCATCCCCTCGTCGTGGATCGGCGCAAGGGTAGCCATCTCCCCCCAAAGCGGCGTGACCCAACACCGCGCCTGGGCGTCCGCGTGCATCCCGGCCAGCGGGTCTGAAGAGAATGCATATTCGTAGTGAAGCCAGCCATCCGGCTTGATCAGGCGGCGCAACTCTGCCTGTAGCCAGCCTATGCGACCTGCTTGCGCTGTGTACTGGCGGCCTACCAACAGCACTAGATCTACGGAGGCGTCGGGCTGCTGGATCAGCGTCTCGCGGCTGAAACTGCCCCACGCGACATTCGCCAACTCCGCCCGCCCCGCATGATCTTGCGCAGGGTGGGGTGCAGCGTCCAGTACGGTCACCGTATCGCAGAATGCAGCCAGCGCGGTGAGCGTGGCGCGGCTCGGCGTACCCAGGCAAATCGCCCGATCCAGCGGCAGGGTGGGCAGCAAGAACAGCCAGGCCGCGCCCGCTCCCTCTCCCTGCAGGTTGGTACTAGGTGTAAAGGTGGCCGAGAGCGTGGTTTCCAGCACGCGGGGCCGGTCGTGATTCAACTCAAGATGCATGTTCATAGATCAGGTTCAGCCCTAGCGCAGCAGCCGCCCCACCAGGGGCAAGCGCAGCAATTCAGGAAAAGTGTCGGCGATGTTCAGCGCATGGCGATTGAGCAAGACGACGATCAACGAGGCCACGCCCGCCAGCAAGATATCTACATAGATCGGCGCAGCCAGCCACCACTGGAGCATCAGCAGCCCGCCAGCGCAAGCCGCAATCGTGACATAGACGCGCAGATAGCGCCATTCAAACAGGTTGATGCCGGTCCCAAAGCGCAGCCCTGCCTGCTTCAAGATGTTGTGCAGCACCAGCGTAACCGTTGTGCCAATGGCCGCACCCAGCGCACCATAGCGCGGGATCAGCAGGAGGTTGATCCCCAGGTTGGCGACGACCGCCAGCACGTTGATCGCCACGATATAGCGGACATGACCAAAGACCTTGAGCGTCAGCCCGTTTTGGCCCAACGCCGCATTGAAGTAATAGGCAAACGACAACAAGGCCAGGATTACGGCTGAATCCGCATACCGTTCCCCATAGAGCAGCAAGGTCAACGAGCGCGCCACAGAGAACGTCAAGACAAAGACTGGGAACGTTCCAACGGCAGCCCAGACAGCGTTTTGCCAGTAGAGGTTGTTGATCCCTTCGCGGTCATGGCGTGCAAACATGCGCGCTGCCGCCGGTGTAAACAGGAGGCCAAAACTGGCCAAGACCATCTGGTTCAACTTGGCGGTCGGCTGCACCGCGCGCAGCGCCGCCACATCCACCGTGTTGTGAAAACGCTCCAGCAGGATGGCGTCCATGCTGTTCATCACCGAGTAAACCAGGTCGGAGGTGAGCAGCGGCAGCGTAAACGCCAGCACCTCGCGCCAGGGGATCGTGAGGGTGGCGCGGTTGAAGTGCGCGAACAACCCCTGCTGGCGCATCAAGCGGATCAGCCACACGATGTAAAACAGCACCCCCGCGGCCCCCACAAAGACATAGCCGCCCGCCAAAAAGAAGACATTGCTCTGGCTCATCATCAGCGCCAGCACCACCAGCAGTTTCAGCCCCGGCGTGAGGATGTGCTTGCGGAAGAAGATCGACTTCGAACTGCTGAGCACCGCAAACATCCCGATGAGCAGGTCGTCCAACGCCTGGATCGGGGCGAGGAGGATCAGGATCAATAACAGCGTGCGCGCCAGGGTATCGTCGAGATACCCCTGCACGAGGGTATTAGACAGCCCATAGAACAGGAGGACGACCGACAGCCCCAGCGACAAGATCGTCCCCACCACCATGATCAGCGTGCCGAACATCCGGTCATAGTCCCGATTTTCGTGATAGATCGACACGAAGCGGGTGACCGCCCGATCCAGCCCAAAGATGGTGAAACTGGTGGTCAGGGAGACAATCGAAAGGGCATAGGCAAACGCGCCATAATCCGACTGTGTCAGATAGCGCACAATCAGCACTTGGGTGGCAAAGTTTGCGCCCTTCGAGAATATCTGGCCGAGCAACAAGAGACTGGATCCGCGCAACTGGCGGCGCGTGCGCGTCGTCTTGGGGCCAACGGTTGCTTCAACGGATGCCGACACGGGTTGGCTCATAGACGTCTGATGCCTCTGGAAATAGGGGTGGATGAGAGTGTAAGAGGGGCTGACTCCGGCGTCTCCTGGCGGTACACCTCGATGGCAGCCCCTGCCAACGCCAGGATCACCCAGTAATAGCGCATATAGGAGAGGTGCAAAAAGATAGCGGTACTCATATAGGCGACAATCGCCAGGATCAGTCCGGCAAATAGATAGCCGATCTCAGGGTGGCTTTGCATCCACCGGCGGCGCTGCTGGAACAACCCATGCAGGGTCAGCCCCAAGATGCTCATAAAGAAGGAGAAGCCCAAAATGCCTGTATCGGCGAGTTCCTCCAGATACATGTTGTGCGCCCTGCGGTTGGTTTCGAGCCGTCGAAAGCCGATCTCATTGCCATAGTCGATCATGTACCGGCTGGTCTGCCCCGGCCCCACGCCGAGCAGCGGATAATCCAAGAAGATGTTCAGCGCGGCCAGGTTCACCGTGGCGCGGCCGCGCACCGATCCCCCGGCTTCGTCCGCGTCCCCTGTGGCCAGTTCAGCCACCTCCGCCGCAGTGGAGATGCGGTAGATGTAATCGGGGATGACGGTAGAGACAAACAGAACCCCCACCAGCGCGATGATGACCAGATGGTGCAGTTTGAGAAGGCGGAAGAAGGCCATGGCAAAGAGCGTCAGGATGAGTGAAAGCCCTGCCCCGCGCGAAAAGGTGAGCAGCGCCCCGCCCACAATGGGAAGACACGACAGCGCAGCCGCCAAGCGCAGCAGTTTGTTGCGTTCGCCCCAAACCCGCATCAACGCCAGCGGGAGCAAAACGACCATCACCTGCGCATAGCGGTTCTTTGACCCCAACGGCCCGGACAGGCGCAGCCGCTTCTCCTCTTGACCCAGGAGATTGACCTGTCCCGTGTCGACCACGCCGGTTTCCTTGACGACGGCAAACCCGCCAAAGTCATTGTCGTAGGAGCCAGTTAGTTCCTGATAGAGCGAAATACTGCCCATCAACACCCCGGCCAGGATCAGCGCCCACACGCTGTTACGCACCAGGTTGGGGGTGCGAACGGTGTTGAGGATCAGGATGTACAGCAGCATTCCTTCGGACACATAGCTGATGATGCGCGAGATCGATCCTTCGACATTGCCCGACGCGGCGGCAGAAAGGAACAACACGCCAAGATAGGCGACCATCCACATAAAGAACTTGTTGATGATCAAAGGCCGCCGGGCGACCGTGAGATAGTACACGACGGGAATGCCGAGCAGGACGAAAAAGGACGCCGCAACCGGCTCCGGCACGCCGTAGGAACGGATCGCCACTACGGGCAGATTGGCGTACAGCACAAAGAGCACCACCAGCGTGGTGATGACCGGGTAGAGAAACATCAGCCCCAGCAGGATGATGGCAATCAGGCCTGCCAGCACCAACTTGATCTCAAAGCCCAGAACCATCAGCGCTGCGACCAGCAGCGCGGGGACTGCCAGCACCAAGACTGTTTGCAGTGTGTGCTGTTGAAACCAGGGTTCTCTTCTTCCCTGCAATCCGATGATGGACACGTCTCGTTATATCTCCGTGACAATAGTTGCCAGTGACGTCGCTTCCCCTAGGGGGCAGGCACTACGGGCGGCAGTTCCGGCGTTTCGTCCAGTGCAAAGCCGTGCGTCAACGTCGTGAAACAGGCATGCTGGCTGCAATCAACCGGCCTGCCATTCAGGTGCTCAAACCATTGGTCGACGCCCGGCAGCCGGTGGTGGATCGAGTAGTAGCGGTAGGCGATCTCCAGGGCTTCATCATGCCGCCATTCGGTATTCGCGTCGATGATAATGGCGTTGATGGCGCGTTCAATCGACCCGCGGCCCGGATAGAGCACCGTTGCTTTTATCTCACCGTCCGGGCCTATGAAGGTAAAATCCTTCACCAGGGTCTGATCCACGTTGTCAAAGCAACTCCGGTCGCCGCGGCGCAGCATCAACTCGCACTGTTGGATGTTGTTCCCCAGATGGATTTGGGGATAGTTCTGATACTCGCCTTCCTCCAACACGATATTGTACCGGGGGACATTGCAGTACTCTTCACGGCGGGCGTCTTCCGGGATGACGCCCGTTTCACTGATCTGCGACTTGACCGGCTCCCATTCGTCGCTCTGCTGTTCGCCCGACAAATAGTCACAGGAGGACGAGCTTTGATACTCGACGCTGTAGCCGTTCATGCGGTCGAACATCAGTTGGTTGGCATAGACATAGGCCTCCGACGGCGAAAGCGGCAGCTCTTGGCCGCCGTAGAGTTGGGGCGGGTGGCGATGAAGCAGCCTGACCTCAGGCCGATCCCACAGGTAGTCGGCAATGTAGGCAGTGGCGTTGGTCGCGGCTGCACCCCAATTGCTGTTGCTGCCTGCCGCCGAAAGCGAGATGACGTAATAAGGATTCTTGACCAGCCAGTTCTGGAAGAGTTTCTTGCAGTTGTCCTTGCGCAGGGTCGTCACCCCGTAAAATGTGCTGGACGGGCCGCGGCACTCGTGATCCTGCCAGTACTCCTCGATCAGATCGGCAGAGGCCACCAGTTCCGGCGTCCCCCATGCGAAGTTGAGACGGCACTGCATCTCCTCGATGTCAATCGTCTCGACTTCGGTCATGATGCGTTCGAGGATCGCTTGCACTTCGGCGGCATAGTGCTCTTCACCGGTCAGGTGATAGGCCAGGGCACGCGCATAAAGTCGCGGGATGCCGTCCTCATCGTCGATCCAGCGCGGCCTATCGGAACTCTTGCACGATTCCTTTTTGTCCAGCGAATAATCCCACTTCTTCCCGGCGATTTCGATCACCTCATTGAAGGCGCTGACATAGGGTTCGATCCCTTCTTTGGCCTTTTGTGCGATGACCTCCAACTCCTGCGGCGTGGTGAGATACCCCCTGGAGTCCGACTTTACAGTCGTCCGGCCCGGCTCCATGATGACCGGCAACTTGACTTCATTTGGGTCCACCGCGGCCACCTGCACATCCGCAGCCAAAACCGCCTCACTCGAGGGCATGACGACAATCTCAGGGGAAGCGGCACAACCGGCCACCCCGGCCATCACAAAGATTGCCCAGATCGGAAGCAGGAAGCGGCGACCTCCCCGCTGCATCCTGTGGCGGCGCTGATCCTGCGCGCGCTTCAGTCCTATCCTCTCCATTCGTCCAACCTCTCCATCCCTCGCCATTGGCGCAATACAAACGTGTCTGTTCTGTGTCTCTCTGATCCGCTTATTCTGTCACGCGTTGGGGTTCCCACCGCTCAATCTTGCGGCCGCGCGCCATGTTGATCGCCGCCTGGAACGCAGCCAGATTGACCATAGCAAAGTAAAACGGGATCGCCAGCGGTTTGGCCTGGCCCAGCCTCGTGTGGCGAAGCCAATAACCAGCCCCTGCACACCCCAGAAAGACCATCTCGGCCACGGTGGCGGCCCGGTAGAGCCACCCTTGCCGCCAGAGCAGCGGCGTGACTAGCGCCAGCACCAGCAGCGGGAAGACGATCAGCCGTCGCAGTACCTTGTGCGAGAACAGTTGCAGCGCGTAAAAGCCATGCCGGAACGGGTTGAGCAATGTGCCGCGCACCTGCACCGCGCGCAGCCCGCGCGTGATCACGCGCACCTTGCGCGCAAATTCGGCGTCACTCGACCCTGCCACCGGCTCATAGGCGATTGCATCCGGCGCAAAGACCAGCCGGTAGCCCTGGGCGATCACGCCGGTCGAGATGGTGAAATCGTCGGTCACGCCGCCGGGGACCGGCTCAAAGAGCGACCGGCGGATGGCGTAGATCGCACCTGTCGCAGAGATCGTGTTGCCCGCCATGCTCTCGAACTGCTTCAACTTACGGTCAAAGTCCCAATAGCTGTGCTCGCCGGAATTGACCTCACCCGCAGCGGACTCTTTGAGATAGCACTGGTTGCCCGCTACGCCCCCTACGTTAGGGTCGGCAAAGGGACGGGTCAAGGCGCGGATGGCCTGGGGCGCATAGAGACTGTTCGCATCCGAAAAGACCAGGATGTCGCCGGTAGCCGTCGCGACGGCGGCATTGAGCGCCGGGGCTTTGCCCTGCCGGGGAAGCGATAACAGCCGCACCCCCTGGCGCGTATACCCCTGCACGATGGCATCCGTCCCATCGGTCGAACCGTCCGAAGCGATGATGACCTCCAGTTTGTCCGCCGGGTAGTCAAGCGCTAGGATGTTGTCCAGTTTGGCCTGAATGGTCTTGGCCTCGTTGTGCGCGGCGATAACCAGGCTGACCTTTGGTTCGATGTCGGCGCACCGGTACTCCTTGCGCTGGAACAGCCCGCGCAGCATAACCAGCAGCGGGAACCCGACATAGGTGTAGGCTGCCAGGGCTACCGCGCCCCAAAAGAGGATCAAGCGCATGTTTCTGCCTTTCCGCGAAAGCGTTCGACGAGCATTGCCGCGTTGACGCGCAGGTTGAAGTGTCGCATGACTCGCTGCCTCCCGGCGCGGCCCAGATGGTGGCGCAGCGTTGCATCGCGGTACAGCCGTTCCGTAGCGTTGGCGATGCCCTGAGCATCCCCCGGCGCGACCAGATAGCCCGACACCCCATCTTCGACCAGTTCAGGAATACCCGACAGATCGCTGGCGATCACGGGCAGGCCGCTGCCCATCGCCTCCATCAGTACGACCGGGATCCCCTCGCGCCGCCCATCGCGCGAGGGCACGCTGGGGGTCACCACCACATCGGCGGCGCGCAGCAGCGTCACCACCTCCGGGCGGGTTCTGCGGCCATGAAACTCGATCTGATCGCGCACGCCCAACTGATCCGCCTGTTTGACGAGTGCGTCCTGGTCGGGGCCATCGCCCACAAAGTGACAGCGGAAGTCGATCCCTCGATCCTTGAGCAGACGGCACGCCTGGACCAGATAGGTCTGTCCCTTGACCTCATGCAGCGTGCCGATGCAGAGCAGTTGGAAGGGGCCTTCGCCCTGGTCGTAGGCGGTTGGTTCGTTGCGCGGCACAAATACACGGGTATCCACGCCACAGTGGATCACCTCTACCTTGTCCGCATACTGACCTCCGCAGACATCGAGGATCATCTGCTTGTTGTAATCCGAGATGGCGACGACGAACGCAGCGTCCGCCACCTTTTCACGCAGCATGTGCTGGTCGCGGTGCAGATCCGACCCATGCGCCGTAAAGCTGTACGGGATCCCGGTCAGCCGGTGGATCGCAAACGCGGCGGCTGCGGGGTGGCTGGCAAAATGGGCGTGGAGATGTGTGACCCCTGCCGCCTCCATCTCCCGCGCAAAGTAGACGATCTTGGGCCAGAAGACCAGCGCGCCAAAGAAGAAGCGAAGGCTCCCCCAGTTCGCCAGCAGCAGCGTCCACAGGGTTACTAGATAGGCCCACGGTCGCCGCCGTCCATAATGGAGATGGGCCGCCAAGATCTCCCGGCTGACAAACGGGTGAAAGTGGGCGCGCTCGATAAAGGGGACAGCCTCCACGTTGATCACTTGGGTGCGCTCGCGCTGAAGCGGATAGAGATCCACCTCGATGTTTTCTTCCTCCAACGCCAGCATCTCATACAGCACAAAGGTCTCGGTCAGTTTGGGAAAACGTGAAACCAGATAGGCAACCTTGAGACGCGGCCCGGACGCAGCAAGCTCCTGATCGGTGCGCGCCGGTAGCACATCGCTTTCCCAGTTTGCGGACTCTTGTACCTGATCCACGTCGCCGGTGGTAAGGGTGGTGATTGTCATAGTCACTGATTCGCCTGATTTATATCTAGGGACCCCAGGATAGACGCTGGCGCACCCATCCCTGGTCGCCTTCTGCCCAAGATCCATCATCCGGTAGGTCGAACAGCTTTTGCACGCTGCCGCCATTCAGCGGTGACGCCCATACTGCCCATGCGCCGTCCCGGTTGGAGACAAACGCCACCCAGTTCCCATCGGGAGAGATGGCAGACATCCCATCCTGGGCGCTGGCCTCGCGTGAAGCATTCACCAACCAGGTTCCGTCAACGCTCGCTGCATAGACCTCCCAGTCGCCGTCTTGCTGTGCCGTCATTGTGAAGAAGCCTTCCTGGGCGTCATTCGGGAAGGCAGACGCATGGGGGGCGATCAAAACGGGAAAGGCTGGCTCGCCGGAACCGCCCGTAGCGACTTGCGATGCGTAGATGCCGCATTGTTCGATGCCGTTCCAAGACGGGCAGCCGCGATAGATGATCTGGCCTCCCGCCCAGAGTGGGTTTGTCCCCTGGATGGCAGTGGGCATGTTGATCGCAATGAGCGCTTGCAGGTTAGCCGGTTCTGTGCAGCCGCTACCCTCCCCGTTCGTGGACGATCCCAGGTCACATTGCAGGAGGGAGGGGAAGATTTCCTGGTTAGCATCGAGCGCAGAGGGCAAACCTTCCTCAAGCGCCTCCCAGTCCTCATAGACGATTCGCTGCCCTTGCAGGTCATAGGAAGGGTGGGCGCTGATTGATGCGGCAATGCTCCGCGTCTCAACGCCGCTCTCTGCGTCGAATTCGATCACGGTCAGCGTATCGCCCGCGGCGCGCGTCCCCAGCAAGGATGCGCCATCGGCTCGAAATGCAGGCTGTTCGGCATCGGGGATCTGTTGCAGCAGTTGGCCGTCCGGCACGGAAAAGATATGGATATCATGCCCCCCCTGCGCGTTCGCCAGCGGGATCGCCAGCTTGCCACTCGCCTGTGCTACGGAAAGCGACGAGGTTGATTGTACCGGCGGTTCTGACGCCATAGCCTCATCGCCTGGGGCGGGCAGCGCGATGATCAGGTTGTCTTCCGCCACATGGAGCGCATCCCAGCCGCCAAATTGGGTAAAGCTGATGTCGGTCGGCTCGTTGGGGATCAGGTCTTTCGGGTGTCTTGGCGCGCCCTCCCCGGCTCTGTGTTCGGCCTCCGCGTACAAGCATAACTGGCTGGGA
>CAZYQJ010000038.1:0-16926 GCA_964649925.1 uncultured Litorilinea sp. | reverse complement strand
GCGCGCCTTTAGCCTTAGGGGTGACGACGACTGGGGCGTTGAGGGTCTCAGCGAGTTCGCGTAGTGACACGTAGGGCCGCTGTGGCTCCAATCCCAGCCCGGCCACGATGATCGGGCGGCGCGCCGCGGCCAGCAGGTCGCGGGCACGTGCCAGCGCGTCTTCTGCCGCGGGCAGCACTGGCGCGGGCATAGAGAGCGGAGCGTGGCTGTCGTGGGTGGGGAGGGCTGCGTCCTCGTTGCTGATCTGGAGGTGGACCGGCCCGGGACGCCCTTCCTGTGCCAGCCGCAGGGCATGGGCGACGCCTGTAGCCGCGTGGGTGGCGTCCAACTTGATACTCGCCTTTGTGATGGGCGCAAAGAGCGCGTGCAGGTCCACCACCTGATGCGTGTAGTCGGGCAGGAGCGCGTCCGGTTTTTGAGCGGTGAAGATCAGGACAGGGGCGCGGTCAAGGTGGGCATGCGCCACGCCGACGACGGAATTGGTCGCGCCCGGCCCCAAGGTGGTCAGACAGACGCCGACTGTGCCGGTGACACGGGCATAGGCATCGGCCATGAAGACGGCCGATGCTTCGTTGTGGACTAGGACGAACTCAATTTCCTGGAGGCGCAGCGCGTCCAGCAGTTCGACCGTCTCACCGCCGGGCAGGCCAAAGACATAACGAATCCCGGCGGCGCGCAGCGTGGCGGCGATGGCTTGGGCGACCGTCTGCATCGGCTAGCCCTCTTTGAAGCGTCCCGGCCAGGCGTCCGGGTTGACGATGTAGGGCGGTCGCTCCCCGGCGATCAACTGCAGAAGTTGATCCACAATGCCGCTACGCATGGCGCTAGAGCCGCGGTCGGTGTAAGAGGCGATGTGCGGCGTGCAGACCACATTGTTCATCCGCAGCAACGGGTTATCCGGCGCGGGCGGCTCCGGGTCAAAGACGTCGAGCGCCGCGCCCGCCAGATGGCCGTCGCGCAGCGCACGGATCAACGCCTGTTCGTCCACTACCGGCCCGCGTGATGCGTTGACGAGATAGCTGCCGTGCTTCATGCGGCGCAGTTGCGCTTCGCTGATGAGGCTGCGGGTGTGGGGCGTGAGGGGGACATGCAGCGTGACCATGTCGGCGCGCGCCAGCAGGTCGTCCAGGTCGTCGGTAAATTCGACGCCGGGGATGTCCAGCGCCCCCAGAAATGGGTCATAGGCGAGGATGCGCATGCGCAGGCCCTGGCCGCAGATTTCGGCGACGCGGCGACCGATGCGCCCCATGCCGACCACGCCCAAGACCCGGTCGCGCAGTTCGGTTCCGAACATCTCGGTACGCGCGAATGCGCCGGTCTCCAGGTAGCGCGCGCCGGTGACGACTCGTTTGGCGACAGCCATGAGCAGCGCCACGGTGTGTTCGGAGGTAGATTCGGTGGGCGCGTCGGGTGTGTGGATGACCGGAATGCCGCGCAGGGTGGCTGCGTCTAGGTCAACGTTGTCCACGCCGATGCCGGGGCGGGCGATGACGCGCAGTGAGGGGCCGAGACGATCCATAAAATCGCCGTTGGCGTCGATAAGCGAGCTAATCACTACGCCGAACGGGTTCTTCAGGTCCGCGATATCGCCGCCGACCACGACATCAGCGGCGGCTTCCAGGCGTTGGCGGTTGACGTCGTCGGGCGGGAGTTCATACCAGATGAGCGGTCGCATGACACATCCTCAAGACTAAGCTGCGTGTTGTTGGGTCAGGGTTTCGGCACGGGCGCGGAAGGCCGACATATCTACCACGGAGCCCGCCAGGCGCGCCTCTTCGGCGGCAAAGGCGAGCAGGTGGCTTTCCAACGAGGTGCGGGCGCTGGTCAGTGGCTCGATCTCCCCGCGCAGCACGCGCACAAAATCGGACATGATGCCATAGTCGCCGCCGCCATGGCCGCCCTGGGGGGGGGCGATGGGCACGGACTCCGCCGCGCCGGTCAGGTGGTCATAGACCGTGATCTCGGACGAACGGCCAAAGCGGGCGCGCAGCGTGGCGCGTGTGCCGTCATAGCGCATTGAGCGGTGTTCCTCATTCGAGTGACCGTGCATTACGAGCGCCACTGACGTGCCGGATTCGAGTTCCATAGTCACGATCTGGTGGTCCACCACATCGTTGTCACAGCGATAGACACAGCGACCATAGGGGCCGGTCTGGATCGCGGCCAGACGACCGGCGCGGCTGACGTCATGGCTGATGACGGTGAAGGGCCATGCCTGGGGCGCGTCGAGATCGATCCCGCGCTCGGCGGCTTCGGCGCGCAGGTGCTCAAAGGGCTCCATCTCAACATAAATGCGTATGGCGGAGAAGGGACATTGGCGCTCGATGGGGCAGCCGTCGGTGCAGCGATTCGGGATCTCTGGCCCTACCTGGTCGGCGCGGTAGTGAAGCAGCGAACCGACTGAACTGAGGCGGCGCACCGGCGACTTGAGGTTCCAGACCAGGATGTCGAGGTCATGGCAGCATTTGGCGAGAATCATGGGACTGGAGAGCGCGGTGTTGCGCCAGTTGCCGCGCACAAAACTGTGTGACATGTGCCAGTAGGAAACGTTTTCACGGTGTTCGACGGTGATGATGTCGCCCAGGCGGCCTGATTCCAGGACGCCATGCAGCGCACGCCAGAATGGTGAATAGCGCAGCACATGGCAGATTTGGAGGGTGCGCTGTGTTCGTTCGGCGACCTGCACCAGTTCGATACACCCTTCGAGCGTGTGCGCCATCGGTTTTTCGAGCAGGACATGATAGCCCGCCTGCATGGCGGCGACCGCGGGGGCGACGTGCATCTGGTCCTGCGTGGTGACGATGGCGGCATCGCCTAGTTGGCCGCGGTCCAGCAGTTCTTCCCAGGAAGCAAAGCACTGGCTATCGTCCAGGTCGTGACTTTCGGCGAAGCGGCGGCGGCGGATGGGGTCGGGTTCGGCCACGCCCACGAAACGAATGTCATTGGGGTGGGTGAAGGCATAGGATGCGTAGGCGTTGGCGCCGCGCTGGCCTGCGCCGATCAGGATCAGTTCAAGGGGGCGGGACATGATTCGCTCATCTTTCTCCCATTGTTTTCGAACGTTGGCAAATGGCTATTGTGGAACCGTGGCGACCAACCCTGCGCTAGGCCCGGCCTGGCACATGAAGATGGCCGGGGTGCGGCCCAGGTGGTCGGCATAGGCGGATGCGATGCGTGTCTGGAGTTCGCCGACTGCCTCTTGATCGACCAGCACGACCACACAGCCGCCCCAACCTGCACCGGTCAGGCGCGCCCCGGCCACGCCTTCGACCGTCTCGGCTGTGCTGACCAGGAAATCCAGTTCAGGCGTGCTGATGGCGTAGTCGTCGCGGGCGCTGGCATGGGCGGCATGCAGCAGGTCACCCACGCGCGCGATCTCGCCAGCAGCCAGGGCATCGAGGGTGTGGAGGACGCGCTGGTTTTCATGCCAGACGTGGCGGCAGCAGGCGGCCACGCGCAGTGGTTCGGTGTCGGCGAGACCGGGAATTTCGCCCAGGTCAATCCCCCGCGCGGCCAGTTCCGCCGGGGTAATCACGTCGGGAAGGGCGGCGGCCAGATCGGCCCAGGCGGTATCCTGCACGTCGCGCAGGTGGGTAATGTGAGGTACGAGCCGCCGCAGCAACCCGACCCCAGCGCGACAGGCCGCCACGCGGCGGTTGTATTCGCCGCGCACGTTGTCATGGTGGATGCCTGAATCGATGACGACCAATCGATGGGTAGCCGGGAAGGGGATGTGGCGCGTGTAGTAGCCGCCTTCGGCATCGGGGCGGCAGTCGAGAAACAGGGCGTGGTCGCGGCGGCTGAGCAGCGCGGCGAAGTGGTCCATGATGCCGCCGCGCGTGCCTACATACCATTCGGCATCGGCGCACTGGTGGGCCAGGTGGGTGCGGTCGGGTTCCCACGCGGCGAAATGGGCCAGGGCAACGGCCATGGCGACGACCAGCGCTGACGATGAACTGAGGCCCGCGCCGCGCGGGACACCGTCCGGGGCAGCGCCCGCCACCAGCACATCCAGCCCTGGTGGTGCGGTGGGGGCCCGGCGCGTGACCATCTGGGCTGCGCCGCGCAAGTAGTTGCTCCAATGGCCGCGCGCGGCTGCCGGGATCGTCTCGTCCAGGTTGAACTCGTCATCCTCAAATAGGGCTTCAGCGTTGGTCAAGCGGATACGCCGGTCGCGGCGCGGGCGCGCCAGCAGCAGCACATCTTTGTCCAGCGCGGCAGGCAGCACAAAGCCGTGGTTATAGTCGGTGTGTTCGCCGATCACGTTGACGCGGCCTGGCGCGCGGAAGATGTGTACCGGGCCAGGCCCGTAGCGATGGATAAAGAGGTCGAGCGTGGCTTGATAGCGTGCGCGCTGGCCCGCGGCCGTGGGGCCGTAGACGGATTCGAGGGCGTCAATCAGGGTAGCGGTACGGGTGATCGTCATAGTCCTTGACCAGATGGGTAGGTGAGCGTGACGGGCTTGCCCTGGGCCGCGGCATCATAGGCAGCCAGCGCAACCTCCAGAGCTTTATAGCCGTCCTCGCCGGAGATGGATGGGGGACGTCCGCTGCGGATCATGTCCACGAAGTCGGCGATCAGGCCAAGGTCCATGTTACTGCCCCAATCGACCCAACGTGTCTTGCCCCATGATTCGGAACTGACGGACAAATGTTGGCGGAAGGCATCCACGGTGACGATGCCGCGCTCGCCTGTGACTTCGATCTTGACATCGCCCCAAGTCGGATAGCTGGGCGGGCGTGACCAACTTGTATCCAGCGTGCCGTAGACGTCATTGGCGAGTTGGAAGGAAAGCAGCCCCGCGTCCTCTACGGGCAGGTCGCGGTGGAGCAGGTTAATGCCGATCTCGGCGTAGACTTCGACGACCTCGGTCTGCCAGAACCAGCGCAGCAGGTCGACGACGTGAACGGTGTGATCCATGACTGCACCGCCGCCTGCCAGCACAGGGTCGGCGAACCAGCCGCCCGGCTGCGAGCCGTGGTTGGTGCATTTGACGCTGTACACCCGGCCCAGGTCGCCGTGATCCAGCATGGTCTTGAGTTGGATGATCGGCTGTGAAAAACGGACGGGGAAGGCGATCTGGAGTCGTGTCTGAGTCTCGCGACAGCGGTCGATCATGGCCTGAGCGTCGGTCAGGGTGGTGGCGATGGGCTTTTCGCACAGGATGTTGGCTGTGCGGCCTGCCGCCAACTGGACAAGCGGCGCATGGCGCGCGTTTTCGGCGCAGACGATCACCCCGTCCAGGCGTTGATCCAGCAAGCTTTCGGGCGTGGTGAAGAAGGGGACGGTGAAGCGGTCTGCTGCCGCCTGACCGCGGGCGGAATTGTCGTCATAGATGCCTGCTAGCATGACCTGGTCGAGCGATTGCAGACAGGTGGCATAGCTAAAGGCGTGACCGTGCGCGACGCTCAAGATGCCGATGCGAAGCGGCTGCGGCGTCATGGAACAACCTCCCGGAACGTGGCGATCTCGACGGGTTGCCCTGTGCGGAGCGACTCCAGCGCGGCCAATGCCACCTTTACGGCCATCATGGCATCATGGGGGGTGACAAGGAAAGGTGCGCCCCGATCCAGGCAGCCGAGAAAATGGGCGAACTGGCGGCAGTAGGGGTCATCCAACGGCGCGAGCGGGGAACCGCCGCCCTGTTCTGACTGCAGAGGGGCATCGGGGTTGGGCCGCGCCCAGACAAGAGGGGGTGGCTCAAAGGTGTCCCACTCGATCAGCCCTTGGTCGCCAGCGATCTCCAGCCGGGTGTGGAACTGGCCGGGGGGCAGCGCCCAGTTACAGTCAATATGGCCGATGGCGCCAGAGGTGAAGCGCAGGCTGAGAAAGGCATGGTCTGCGCCCTGCACACCGGAGAACGCCAGGCCGCGCGCAAAGACCCGTTCGACCTCACCGCCGATCCAGCGTTGGTAATCGATGTCATGGATACCCAGGTCGAGGATGACGCCGCCGCTGCGCGCAAAGTCGGCGTAGAAGGGGCTGGCGAACTGCGCGCCTGAACGTGGGAAGGAACCGGCGCGCATGGTGCGGATCACGCCGGGGCGACCGATCGCGCCGCTGTCGACGACCTCTTTGGCGCGCGTATATTGTGGAAAGAAGCGCACGACATGGGCCACAAAGAGCGGCGTATTGGTGGCGTCGCACGCTTCCATCATGCGCTCGCATTCGTGCAGATGGCGGCCAAAGGGTTTTTCACAGATGATGGGCACGCGGGCGGCAGCGGCGGCTAGCACCGTAGCAAGGTGGCTGTCGGTTTGGGTGCAGATGTCGACCACATCCACCAGCCCCAGTAATTCGTCGAGCGAGCTACAGGGTCGGCCCCCGTAATGGGCGCAGAAGGTCTCCATCCGTTCTGGGTGGCGGTCATAGACAGCGCCGATGGTGACGGGGAGTTTGTGCCACTGGGTAGCGTGCAGTCGGGCAATTGCTCCCGCGCCGACGATTCCGATCCGGGTCATAGGCTTGGGGATGTCTCGTGGTGATGGTTGATCGACGGTCTGGGCCGGGTCGATCATCGCTGATATTCACTTCATTGGGATCGTATGCGTTGGCGTGATGAATGTCAAATGTGAGGCCGGAACAGGGTTGCGGAATGTGCAGGTTATTGGGTATTTCGGGGCGCGCCCGGCTTGCTGGACCCGCCTGTGCGCGGCAGGTCGGGGAGCGGGTGCGGCGCATGGGCCACGCGCCGGTTTTTCAGGAATGCTAGGGCAATATCGAGGACTTCGCCAGGTGCAAGACTTGAGGTGTCGATGCGCAAGTCGGCGTGGTCACGGGCATGGGCCAGGCGATCTTCCTCCTCGGCGTGGATTTTGGGGGTCCAGTCGAGGCCTGGGCGGCGCTCGCGCTGGGCGGCAACGTCGGCATGGAGGTAGATCAAGACCGCAGCGCGGTCGAACTGTGCCCAGAGATCGCGCACATTGCTGTGTTCCTGGCTTACCGGGCGTGCATGATACCCCAACTGGCGCAGCGCGTGAACAAGGGTGGACTTGCCGCTTGCACTGATGCCCACGACCTTGACCAGCGGGTACGAGTCCGTTTCCTGCAAGGGTGTGGTCACAGGCAATCCTTTGCTGTTAGATAGGGAAGCGCATGGTCAAGCGTCGCGCCGGGTCTGGGGTGAGTTGCGGAATGAGTTTAACGACCAGCACAGTGGCGTCATCGCGTAGGCGGCCATGATCCAGTTTAAGGGCGGCATCGAGGATGGCATCCGCCACCGGTTGAGCGGCGGACGTGCCCTCAGGATCGACCGCAGCCAGCAGCGCCACCAGGTCGATGCCGCTGCCACCGGTGACGTTTCCTGCGCTCCACACGCCATCGGTGAACGCCACCAAGGTTTCCCCGGCCAGCAGGGGACGCTCATAGATATAGGGTTTTGTGTAGCGGTAGATGCCCACGGCTTCCGCCGGTTCATCCAGCCACTGAAACCCCTCTGGGGTACGCAATAAGGCAGGGCAGCGTGAGTTACGGCTGATGACCAGGGATCGGGAGACCATATCGACGCTGACGATGACCAACTCGGCGCTGACCTTGCCTCCCCGCCAGGTGTGCAGGTAGTCATGGGTGGCACGCGCCACCGCACCGTCGCGCACCCCCTCGGCCAGCAGCGCAATGGCCTTGTTGACCACCAGGTTGCTGATCGCCTTGGCGCTGCGGCCGCTGCGCTGTCCATCGGCGACAACCACGCTCAGGCCGCCGTGGGGGCGTTCCACGATCTCGACGGTATCACCGCTTTCGCTACTGGCATACTTGTTGATTTTGGCGACGGCTATCTGAATTTCAAGTCGGTTTTCCATGATCCGGTAGCAGGCTAGTCAAGGAGAGGATACGACAACATCAATCGTCTTGCATGTCAATGCCCAGGAGGTCTTCCACGCTTACGTGGTAGCATTCGGCCAGGCGGCGCAACTGATCCAGGGTGAGCCGCCGGTCTCCGTATTCGACGTCGAAGAGCAACTGCTGAGTCAACCCGGTGTTGGCCTGTACTTGGGCATAGGAGAGACCGTGGGTGGCGCGTAACTGGCGCAGGAGTTGGCTGATGCGGGCGCGCGACAACTGCCGGATGGATTCGCGCACATGGCGTTCGGTCTCCTGGTATGGTTCAGTGGTACGCACGGGCGTACGGGTCAGGCGCGCCAACGAATCACGAATGCGCTGGAGGGCAGAGTCTTCTTGGGACATATCCACAGGTTCCTGTTCAATCAGTCCAATGAGATCGGCAGCCTATGTATCGCCGGACGCTGAATGCGCGGCGGAGTGGTTGGTTTCGCCGTCTTCGGGCCGTGAGGGGGGCAGCGTAATCAGCGCCGTGTTGACGGCGAGACCGTCAAGCGTTTCGACCTCAAACCGCCAGCCGTGATACTCAACGACCTCGCCCGGCTGCGCGACATGGCCGAGGTGGGTCATGATCAGCCCGCCCACGGTTTCGGCCTCTTCGGTTTCAACCTCCAGGTCATAGTGCTGCGTGAGTTCATCGAGCAGCAAATCGCCGCGCACACGCAGGGTGTGGCTGTCCAGTTGTTCAAAGGGCGCGATCTCTTCGTCATGTTCGTCCTGAATTTCACCGATGATCTCTTCGGCCAAATCTTCCATGGTGATGATGCCCTCTGTGCCGCCATATTCGTCGAGGACGACGGCGATCTGGAAGTGCTCGCTGCGGAAGCGCGCCAGCATTTCGTCCAGGGGCAGCGTTTCCGGCACGTAGACGGCTGGGCGCACCAGAGCCTGGAGGTCAAACGGGATATCCGGCTCAAGCAAATAACGGGCCAGGTCTTTGATATGCAAAATGCCGATGATGTGGTCGCGGTCGTCTTGATAGACGGGGTAGCGAGAATGGCGGTCTTCAAAAAGCAACTCAAAGACTTCGTCTCGGGTTGCGTCGATGGGGATGGCATCCATGCGCGTGCGCGGGGTCATGACCTGGCCCACGGTACGCTGCTGGAAGTCGATCACATTCTCCAGGTAAATCTGTTCGGCAGGGTCGAGTAAGCCACCTTCGGAGCTTTCTTCGACGATGTAGGCCAGTTCCGAGGTCGAGATGAGGCGCGATTCAGTGTCGGTGATGTGGATGCCGACCAGGCGCAGCAGGCCGTTGCCGATGGTGTTGAGCACGATGGTGAGGGGCCGAAAGAGCCATTCGCTAACGGCCATGGCACTGGACAGCGCCAGCGCCGCGGTGGCGGCGGACTGAAGCGCCAGCGATTTGGGGATCATCTCGCCGAGGACGACATGCAGGTAGGTCAGCAGCGCAACAGCAAGCACCGTGGCAATGGTGTGGGCGGTCGTGGTTCCGAACCAACCCAGATGTTCCAGCGGGGGGACGAGCCAACCGGCGACGGCATGTTCGGCATACATGCCCAGCCCCAGGCTGGCCAGGGTGATGCCGACCTGAGCCGTTGAGAGATAGCGGTTGATCAACACCGGGTCATTGAGAATGGTCAGGACGCGATGGGCGGCAGGTGAGCCGGATTCGGCCAGTTGGGCGACGCGGGGCCGGGGCGCGGCGGCGACCGCAAACTCGGCGGCGACGAAGAACCCGTTGATGACGATCAGGATCAGGGTAATGGCAATAGGAATGCCGTATTCAAGCATAGATTATAGCTCTTTGATCAGCGTTCGGAGGCGCGCTGCTTGATCCG
This sequence comes from uncultured Litorilinea sp., assembly GCA_964649925.1. Classification (GTDB taxonomy): domain Bacteria; phylum Chloroflexota; class Anaerolineae; order Caldilineales; family Caldilineaceae; genus QEUY01. The sequence continues at coordinate 7,285 of CAZYQJ010000038.1, read as the reverse complement.
GTTGGATGGGAAAACTGACGGCGACGATGCTGTTGTTGACAATCCGGTCGACACGAATAGGCAGTTCGCCGACTTGGGCGATGTCCCCGGCGCGGGGGATGCGCCCTAACGTTGCAAGTACCAGGCCGCCAACCGTCTGGATGTCGTCGGTCGGCAGCGCTATGTCGAGGAGTTCGATCAGATCGTCCAACAGCACATCGCCGCGCACGCGCAAGCGGTTGTTTGGGCGCACCTCGAGCGGCGGGTTGTCCAGGTCGAACTCGTCCTGGAATTCACCGATGATCTCTTCAACCAGGTCTTCGAAGGTAATCATTCCGGCTGTGCCGCCATATTCGTCCACGACAATCGCCAGGTTGTAGCGTTGGCGCTGCATGGTGTCCATGACTTCTTCGACCAGCGCGGAATCCGGCACATGTAAGACCTTGCGCATGAACTCCTGTACATCACAGGGGGGCGCATCGGGTGACGCCAACTGCCGTTGGTAGCCCAGCAGGAGGTCTTTGAGATGAACCACGCCTACCACCTGGTCGATGGTCGTATCGTAGAGCGGCAGGCGAGAGTAGGGTGAATTGGCCAGCAGTTTGAACAACTCTTCGCAGGGTTTATCCACCGGGGCAGCGAGCATGTAGTTGCGCGGGATCATCACGCGGCGCGCGGTGAGGTTGCGCAAGCGCAGCGTGTTGACCAGCAGGCGGCGCTCCTCGGCGTCCAGAATACCCCCAGCCCCGGCCTCCTCCACCATGATCAAGATTTCTTCGGGTGAGTGAACATGGGCTTGTTCGGCCACGGCTTCACGGCCCATCAAACCGAGCAAAAAGCGCCCTGACCCGTTGAAGAGCCAGATCAGAGGCCGGAAGATCACAATTGACGAACGCATGATGGGCGCGGTCAGGAGAGCCACTTGTTCTGGATGCTGGAGTGCCACGTTCTTGGGCATCAATTCGCCCAAGATGACTTGAGAAATGGTCAGCGCTAAGAGAATGCCGGTGGAGAGTACTGATGTGATGGCGGCTTGAGTGGCCGGATCCATCTCCGCCAACCTGGGCGCGATGAGTCCAACGATCTGGGCCTGGCCGTAGTACCCCAGGACGAGGCTAGACACGGTAATGCCCAGTTGGCAGGCAGCGATATAGGTGTCCAGTTGGTGCGGCTGTTCGACCAGGGAAAGCACATACTGGGCGGTGCGGTTGCCCTCGTCGGCCATCTGTGCCAGCCGCGGGCGTCGTGAACTGACCGCGGCAAATTCTCCCGCTACATAGACGGCGTTGATCAGGATCAACAGCAAAACAACACCAGTAACAATGGCGATGGATGCGAACATGGACTCCTACTTAGCATGAATGCGCAGGGTGATCTGCTCCGACTTGGCATCGGGTGCGGCCTGGCTCTGGGCGACAAGGCGATAGGTCATGGTCTCGTCCAGGGCGTCTTCGGGGACGGTGACCTCTAGCCGGATGACGGCGGAGTTGGTTGGCCCGATGTTGGCGATGGTGAGATGATCCTCGCTGCACACACCATCCACGCGACATAGTTGGCGCGGCCAGGCTCCGGCCTCGGTAAAGAAGAGGGTCAGGTTGTCGATACCGTCGCCTGTGTTGGTGACCAGCAGTTCGAGATCACAAGCAGCATCGTATTCACAGGTCACTTCAGCATCGCCATTGAGGTCGAGCCGCACGCCATAACGCACTTGGGGAGTGGCCGTTGCAGTGGGCGACCAGGGGGTCCAGGTCGGCGTCGGATTGGTGACGACAGGGACGGTTGGCTTTGGTTCCGGCGTGCGCGTGGGCGGGATGTAATCCACCGTGGTGGTGTAGTAGCGCATACTGCCATCGGGAAGGATCACCGTCAGCACATAGTCTTCCATACGGTCGTCCATGCACTCTTCGCGCTCACCTTGCCCTTCGACGGCCAAGTTTTCATAGTAGACCGCGCGCACGTTCTCCACATTCCAGGTGACCAGGGTGCAGTCGCCTTCAGCCAGGGCGGAATCCTGGGCGCTGAAGAGGACGAGAGGCGGGCCGAGAACAGGCGTCGCCGTGGGCGTAGGTGTCGGCGTCACGGCATCGGCGGGCACGCTGGTGCTGGTCGGGATGTCCAGAATGGGGGTCGGTCGGCGCGTTGGTATCTCAAGCTGAACATTGGGCGGCGGTTCAACCGCCTGCGGAGAAGCCGCCTGGGCGACGCTCGCCCCGGGCAGGGGCAGGGTGTATGGCTCTGCCGCTTGATCTGCTGCGGGGGCTTGTGAGGGGCCGACGACAATGGCTGTGGGCGTCACGGCCTGTGGGAATTGTTGTTGCTGGGCAGACGGCGCTTGTGGTTGGAAGGTGGCCGCCGGTTCAGCGGTTGCGGTGACGATTACATAAAGCTGCGGCAGGACTGGCGTTTGACCTTCGGCCAGCGTGTCCACCGATCCCGGCGGAGGTATCATCAGGTCACGATAGACAAGCTGCCAGCCGATATAACCGGCAAAGACGCCGCCACACAGCAAGACCGACACAAAGATCAGGCCCGCGCCGATCCAGCCCCACCGCTGGCGGCTGCGCGTGCGCGCGGCTTTGGACGCTTTGATCTCCGATTCTAGTTCATGAATGGCATGGGAGATCGGGTCTTCGTTGCTGAGGGGGGGGCCGGACTCTGGCAGGTGTTGTCCTGCCGGGGTATGGGCAGGATGGCGGGCGGCGCGTGCGGCCACAAAGCGCGGGCACTGGCGAAACCCGCTGCACAGACAGAGCGTGGCCTGGTCGGTGAGCAGGAGGGAAACCGGTCGTTCTCCTGCCCAACAGCGATTCTCAAAACTGGGGTAGTCAATCGCCTCGCCGTCTGCGCGCTCGGTCGCATCCGTCCCCAGGTAGGGACAGATAGAACGAGGACGCTGTGAACTCGCAGGTGGTGAATGGGCAGTCATGTCGATCGTCAGCCGCGGGAGTCAGTCAGCCAACCGGAGGCTAACGCCAGAGCCTCATCGGTGGTTGCGATCTCGCCTGCGGCCTGCGCTTCACGCAGGAATTCAATCAACTCCCCCAGTCGCGGGCCGGGCTGGAGATCGAAGTAATGCATCAGCGCGTGGCCGTCCAGGATCGGCTTGACTGTGGGCGCGTCCGATTGCGGGTCAAATGCAAAGCTCAGTAGGTCGTTGACGTGGTCCAGGTAGGCGGCCCAATCGGGCGGCGGCGTGGCGGGAAAGATCGCCTGATAATCGGCCAGCGCCAACAACAGGGTATCAATACCGGCACGGTAGCCAAAGGGCTTTCCCCCAATATTGCGGTAAAAGCGATACGCCGCGCGGCGGCTGATCGGCTGGTCTGCGAAGTTGGTGTGGAGCAGGTGGGGCCGCATGTGCCCCCGGATCACGGCGCTGGCAAGCTCAATTTCGTGGCGGCTAAAGCGCAGTGCCGATAGACGTTCGCTCACCATTTCCGCGCCGCGTTCTTCGTGGCCCAAAAAGCGCACACGGACTGCGCCGGGATGGTCTGGGTCAGGCTCTTCGCTGCGCGTGTACGGTTTGCCGACATCATGCAGCAGCGCATTCCAGACCAACCAGTCGCCGTGGGTACGGCCTACGGCAAGACTGGTTGCCAGGTGGCGGCGCAGGTGAAAACGCCATGGGCCAAGCACGGCATCTAGGGCGGCGATAGCCGGTTCGCGCGTGGAAGCTGTGCCCATGATCCAGGCACGCAGAGGCAAGGCGTGGCGCACCGTCGCCAGCGAGTGACGATAGACATCTTGATAGTGGGGATAGCTCTGTGTAACGGCTGTGGTGGTTACCACTTCCGGCAACACGTAGATCAGGATCCCCAGGTTGTGCAGCATGTCAACGGCTTGCGCCGGGTCGTCGGTAGCCAGCGTTTTCCACAATTCGTCGCGCACGCGCTCGACGCTGGCGATACGCAGGTCACCCGCCAGCCGTTCCATCTGCGCCTCGGTGGCCGGGTCGATGCGAAAGCCGAGTTGCACGGCCAGGCGTACGGCACGCAGGATACGCACCGAATCCTCAGCCAGTGACATCGATGTCACGGCGCGCACCACCTGGCGGCGTAAATCCTCCTGGCCGCCCGTGCTGTCAATCAGGGTGGGGGGCGCATTGGAGGAATAGGCGAGCGCCATGGCGTTGATAGTAAAATCACGCGCTAGCAGATCGTTCTCGATAGAACCGCCGCGCATACCGGCCACATCACAGACAAGCGGCTCCGCGCCGTCCATCGCAAAGACGAGGCGTGCCACGTCACGTACTTCATCCATGGGGTAGTAGGCCCAGCCGACACGGTCAGCCACGCGCCGGGCCGTTTGCAGGGCGTTTTGCTCCACGACGATATCCAGGTCGTAGTGGGCAAGTTGTCGCCCCAGCAAGAGATCGCGTACCACGCCGCCAACTACATAGACGCGCGTGCACTCTTGGCGGAAGGCTGATAAAAGCTCATTGAGTGCCGGTTGGCGAAGTTTCCAGTCCATGAACGCAATCAAGAGTCGGATGATATTCCTATGCGGACGCTATGACCGAATTATAACAGAGAGTCCAACGGCGAAGCGAACCGATGTGCTGAGCAAACTTGGTCCGCAGCTGCGTTCAGCGGGCACGCGAAAACGTGGCAATCAGGACGCCGCACAGCACCGTGATGCCACCCATCAACTGCTGCGACTGGGGGAAGGTGTCAAACAGAAACAGCGCCCATAAAAGGGTCGCAACTGGGCTGAGGGTCAGGACAATGGCATGTAGGGTCATGGGGAGGCGGCGCAATGCCAGATAATAGAGCGCCCGGCTGACGACCACATCGACTGTCCCAGCCAGCAGTAGGAGCAGCCAGCCAGAGACCGGGGGCATCGTGAGCGGACGCCCCACGGCAAAGACCATTAGGATGATGCTGGTAAAGAGCACGCGTCCAAAGAAAAAGGTGATGAAGTCCATCTCCTGCCCGTGGCGTTTGACCACAGCGGCGTGCAGGGCATACATGACAGTGGAAGCAATGACCAACAGCGACCCAATGCGCAGGATGTCGCCGGGCTGAAAGGTGATGATCAGGACGCCCACGACCGCCAACAGCCCTCCCAGCAACTGAGCCAGGGTGAGCCGTTCTCGCAGCCACCATACCCCGATCAGCAGGCTGAAGAGCGTGGACATCTTGCCCAACATCGAGGCGGTGCCCACGTCGATGTAATGGACGGCGAGGTAGCCAAGGGCTGTGCTGCCGCCCACCAGGAAGCCAACTAGCGTAAAAAAGCGCAGGTCGCGCACCAGCGATCGCCACTGGATGGCGCGCGTGGCGATGCCGTAGATCGCCAGTTCCACCGCAGCAACGGTCATGACTAAGGCTCCGGCCACCAGGGAATCAAAGTAGGGTACAAACGCACGCGCGAAAACAAAGTGGAGGCTATCCACCACCAACAGCAGGCCAAACAGCGAAACCTCCATCCCGGTGAAACGGGAGGCGGGCGACGCTTGCGTTGTTTGCATGGGGTTAGAGTTGCTTTTTTACCTGGCGTTTCATATAGACGACCAGCGCATGAAGGCCGCGCAACCGCTGCGGCGTGATCGCTTCATGGAGGCCGAGCAGCATATAGACATCTTCCGGTGTGTCCAGGACTTCTTGGGGGGATACCCCGTCCAACCCCTCGGCGATGATGGCGGCATAGCCGCGCACAGTGGGCGATTCCGCCGGTATATCCAGATAGAAGTGTACCTGGTTACTTTCGACTTCGGTATAGAGGAACACCGGCGTCTGGCATTCATGCACTTGTTCCATGTTGCTGTCGACGTCGATGTGATCGGGTACATCCGGCAGGTCTTGAGCGTACTCCAGCAGCAGTTCGAGCCGCTCGCGTGGGGTAGAATTCCTAAATTCGTCGATGATGGCGCGCAGCGAGGTTGGGACACGCTCGATTTTTGCCATCAGTTCACTATCAACAGACATGCGCCTCTCTTCCTGGTTTCATATCGGTATGGCGTCACGAACAACTGCGACCATCCTAAACGAGCGTCCGGCATCCGTCAAACTGTGGAGGGCAGGACGGCCACGGCGCGTTATGGACCGCGCTGCCTGGGGCGTTATCACGGTTAGGTGGTTTTGAGGGGCGTTTTGAGGCGGTGGCGCGTGTGGTGGCGCTGCGCCTTTGCACGGTTCCCACACGAATTCATGTCACACCAGCGGCGGCTGCGGTTGCGCGAGGAATCGAAGAAGAGATAGCCACACCCGCGATCGTCAGCGCACTGGCCGATGCGGTCCAACTCCGCGGAGGTCAGCAACCTGGCCGCGGATCGCAGCACAGGCCACAGCATGCGGTCGAGGCTGTTGCCGGTGTGATAGCGCCAGGTAAAGCCTTCGGCTGTGGGAACCAGGGAGGGGCCATTGAAGGCTTGGGGCAGGGCCTCGTTAAGCACGTCCAGATCGTCTTGGGCGGGCGGCGCGCCGTTGGCAATGGCGGCGAAGATTTGGTAGACGGCTTCACGCAGTTCGACGGCCCAGGCATGAAATTCGGCGGCAAGGGCCGGTTGGTTGGCTGCCTGGCGGCGCAAACTCTCTGCATCGGCTTCGGACAAAAGCCCCATGCCCTGTGCCCAGTGGACGAGATCGGTGTAGGTGTTCAACTGCTCCTGAGGCGCAGGGGATGCATGCCAGTCAGCAGTGTTAGCAAATTCGAGACATAGCTTGCCCGCGGGCAGCGTACCAGAACGGTCGAGTTCGACGGCAATGTCGGTCACAGTTGTCTTTACCTCCTGCGTTATTGATAGCAGAGCCGGTAAATTACGTCAAATTGGAGGATATGTTAACCGGCTAAATTTCATTTTGGTGGTTGACATTTTCGAAATTTTGTGCTAGAATTGGGGGTAGAAATTCCCTCGACGCAGGTGGTTTTCAGGTATTTCAACGGATCATCCCCCGCAGTGTAAGTAAATCCAATACAGGGGAGGCACTGTGTTTTATCCGGGTAATCTTGAAGCATTGGCTGCAGAACGTCGACAGGATTTCGAGCGCGAGGCCGAGCGGCTGCGTCTACTGGCTCATCTACGCGGGCCACGCGTGGGGTGGCGAGCGCGTTTGGGGTACAGTCTGCAGGCAGTGGGGGAACAGGTTGCCGATTTGGGGTACAGGCTAACCGAGCCGCAGGCAACCGGTTATCGAGCTGAGGTAAGTGTTGTGGCGGTCAAATCAGATGACCGGTGTTGGTGATTGCGTTTTAGTCGATTTTCCACAATCGGAAGACGTCCGCAGCGCACGGGGTCAGTGCTGCGGACGTCTTGGCAACATCGCCAGGCCAGTATCTAACTGCGGCCATTCATTGACTGTAGACC